>LFJI01000425.1 GCA_001235855.1 Candidatus Burkholderia brachyanthoides | reverse complement strand
CGCTCGTTGACGCAATTCCGCCGATTCGGGGCGTGTGCGGCAGGGCGCTCCGAAAAGCCCGGCACCATCTATGCCGACCGCGGCTACCATTACCATTGCACACGACATCGACGTGCGCTGCGTGATCGTGGCATCAGACCGGTGTCGCCAAGCGCCCTACAGAACACGGCGTTCGGCGTATCCCGACGCGTGGCGTGGCCGATTTGATCGACCGTCAGCCGGATCGCATCGATCAACGCGCGCGCAGCGTCAAACCGATCTCGCGCCGCGTGTTCTGCATCGCGATATCCAGCACAACGATCTGTCCGGATTCGCATTCGTAATGCAATTGCTGTGCGGACACAGCGGCGAGCATGTCGGTGTGCGTGAGCAGTTCGCGAATGACGGCCAGATCGGCGGTCTCGACCGTAGGCATCGGCGGCTTCAGCTTCCAGCGTTTGAACTGTGCTTCGAACATGCCGCTCGTTGGTCTGGCCACTCGATGCGTCGTTGGACCGGAGCGCGCCGAGCACGAAATCGATATCGCCCGCGCGCAAACCGGCGACGAGGGTTTCGTACGCACTTTCATCGGTGATGATGCGCACGCCCGGATACTGCGCCGCGACACGCGCAATGGCGCCGGGCAGAATCAGCGTACGCCCGAGCGGCAGCAAGCCGACCGTCACATAACCTTGAATCGTGCCGCGCAACGTGGCGAGATCGTCAGGGATATGGCACAGTTCGTTGCGCGCGCGGCGCACGTGCAGCACGAAGGTTTCGCCCTCGCTCGTCAGCAACAGACCGCGCGGGCTGCGATGAAACAACTGCATGCCCGCGCCCGTTTCCATGATGCGAATCGCGCTGCTCACGGCGGGCTGACTCAGGCCGAGCGTCTGCGCCGCGCTCGGCATGTGTCGGTGCCGCGCGAGCGCGGAAAACAGTTGCAGCCTGCGCGTGTTGAGCAGAAACGCGGGTAGCGCGCCGGCCGCCGCCATGCGGCGTCGCGACTGACGCGCGGCGCACCATTGGCCGCGTTCTTCGAGTTCCGCGAAGATGCGCTCGCAGCGCTGCAACACCGCGCGGCCGGCAGGCGTCAGCAGCATGCCGGACGGACGCCGCTCCAACAGCGTTTCGCCGACGGCGGCCTCCAGTTCCTGCAACGAGCGCGTGACGGCGAATTGTGCGCGAAACAGCGCAGCGGCGGCAGCGCGTAGCGCTGCCCGTTTGCGCAACGAGCCGGAACGCGCGCAAATAGGCGAGATTGAGCAGTTCGCGATGGTCCATGAGCGTGGAGCGAACGTGGTGACAGTATCAGTTTAATTTATCGCAGGACACGGGCCGGCATGCTCACTCAACGCTAATTGTTCGCGCGGATCATGACTTCACTCACATAGTGAACGGATGGAAACATCGGAGGGAAGGAACACGATCAGGCATATTCTTGTCGCCTCGGACCGAGCTTCAGCGAAGCGGCACTGTCGGTCGCCATCGACCGGGCGCGCAAGGCGCGGACGCGTCTGACGGTGCTGCATGTGATCGACGAAACGCCGTGGTGGTCGGGGCACCTTCGTGGAAAGCACAGAGGATATGCGCGCGTTGATGCGTCAACTGGCGCTGGCCATTCGCGGCCACACCGAGAAGAGGCTACGTAAAGTCGGCATCGAAGCAAACTGGCGCACCCGAACGCGAGGATGGGACGCGGCTTCTCCGGATCGAAAACCGGACCGTTGGGACCGGCCGTCGGCACGCTCGGCTTCGTCTCGCCCGGCGCAGGGAAAAACACCTTCACGCGATCGTCGAACGATACGCTTTCGAAGTCCGAGAGCGGGTCGCCTGCAAGCGTCACCCGCACGAAATCCGGGTTGAGCTGCCGCACGCTTTTCACCTGAAGCAGGCGGAATTTGAGTGCGTGGCGTCGAGTTCGGGCCGGTCTTGAAGAACGTTTGCATCGGTCATCGTCGTGTCGCTCCTTTTACGCTTGTTTCGGATCGGCGCCTTGCTCGATCTCGGCCGTGGCGCGGGCGAGGATCGCGGCGATACAGCGCTGCTCGTCCTGCGATGCATCGGTGCGCAACAGCAGCGCGCGCTTCAACGCGCGGCACGCGGCGATCAGTTCGGGCGCCCAGCCACCTTCGCTGGGTTGTTCCTCGACGTTCTCGCCCATGTAGGCGCGGCGCACGAGGTCCATCTTGCGGGCGAAGTGCGTGAGCTTGGCGAGCATCAGATCGACGCGCTCGCGGTTGGCGCCGAGGTAGTCGCGGCCGGCGTCGGAAAGCGCATAGCGCTTGCGGTTGCCTTCGATCTCGACAGTCGCATAATCCAGCTCTTCCAGATACCCACCCAGATACGTGATCACCAGATATAATTTACACTGGGGCTAGGCGCGTAGGAGCCGTTCCGTTCGAACGGTCTTCGAGCGCCTTGATCAGTTCGTACCCGTGACGCGGCGTTTCGGCGAGCATCGCGAGCAGCAGCAGTTGCAGGTCGTCGGACGAGAACTTGCGGCCGCGCGGCATCATGCCGTCCTCGCCGAAGCCGCCGGGGCCACCGCCGTGCCGATGACGGCCGATCATGCCCAAGCGCTCGAAGGCGAAACGTTCAGCCCAGCGCGGTGCGTCGAAGGGAAAGTCGAAAGCGGAACCGCGCATTGACTCAGATTATTTGTTACCGAGCGAGGCTCGTTGCCTCCAAGTATTTTGCTACCTGTCAGAG
>LFJI01000424.1 GCA_001235855.1 Candidatus Burkholderia brachyanthoides | reverse complement strand
GAATGCGACATTTCTATCTGGCAGAAACCCGATATTTGAACTTGGGATCTACATGCCGCGTGATGACTCCGCGTGTTACGTAACACGCGACCGCACCGATCCCTTGCCGATGTCATTGTTTCCGACTCACCGCCCTTGCCCGGCTTCCGGCGAGCCGCCCGATCCCAGCCGCGAACGCGCCACGGCGCCGCGCCGCTGGGGACGCTGGGCGCTTGCCGTGCTGATCGTCGCCACCTTGCACTGGAGCGCGGTGCGGTGGATCGACCGCGCGCGGATGCCGTCCAACACACCGCCGGCCGAGCCGCCGCCGGTGCAGATCGAATTGCTGACGCCCAAGCCCATCGCGCCGCCGGTTCCAAAGCCGCCGGTGGCGCCAGCGCCCGTTTTGAGCGCGACGACGCCGCCCAAGCCCGACGAAGCCACCGTCGCATCGGCGACGCAGGCCGCGAGCGCGGTCTCCGCACAAACCGCATCAGCCACGCAAGCCGCCGCCGCGCCTCCCACGCCCGTATCCGGCGATAAATTCAGCGTCCCGCCCATCGGCGACCTGCGCTACGACACGCTCGTCAACGGCATGATGAATCAGACCGGCACCATCCACTGGGCCAACGACGGCCAGCATTACGAAATGGTCGTGTCGATTCCGCTGCCCTTCGTCGGCCCGTTCGTGTATTCGAGCAAGGGTCACATCGATGCGTTCGGCGTTGCGCCGGAGCAGTATTCCGAGCAGCGCGGCCGCCGCGCCGCCGATATCGCGATCTTCAACCGCGAAACGAAGCAGATCGTCTACACCAAGACGCCGCAGTCGCAGCCGCTCGCGGACGGCGCGCAGGATCGCTTCAGCGTTGTCATGCAACTGGCGAGCCTCGTGCGCGGCGATCCGGACAAGTACAAGCCCGGCGTCACGCGCCAGTTCAATGTCGCGGACAACGACAGCAGCGAAATCTGGCCGATCGAGACCGTGGGGGACGAAAACGTCCAGACGCGCGACGGCTTTACCGCAGCGCGCCATTTCACCCGTCTGCCGCGCCGCGACGGCGATAAACGCAAACTCGACATCTGGCTCGCGCCGGCCCTCGGCTGGTTGCCTGTGAGAATTCTTCAAACCGAACCGAACGGAATGCAAATCGAGTTGCTATGGGCTGGCAAATTGCCACCGCCTGGCGCGGCGCAGCAAGCAGGCACGCAAGATGCGTATGAAGAACCCGCGCCCGCGTCGCCTGCGCAACGGCCCTAAATAGATCAGACGTTTTATTTCGGCCGGATACGGGAGACAGGCGGCATTCACGTGGCGCACGTTCGTGCAGCAAATCGGAAACAGCATCCAAACCGTACCCTTTACGGAGCCGTTATGCAGTTGACGATCAATCGCATCGACACTCGGTATGTCCTCTCGACAACGAAGGCGGCGGTCCCTGGCTCACCTTCATCCATCAACTCGGCGGCGATCATTCGGTCTGGGACCAGATGGCCGGCTACTTTCGAGAACGCTTCACCGTCCTGCGCTACGACCTGCGCGGACACGGCGACACGACCGTGTCGACCGAACCCTTCACCATCGACGATCTAGCCGCCGACCTCGCCGAACTGCTGGGCAAGGTCGGCGCGCCATCGACGCATGTGGTCGACTTGTCCATCGGCGGGATGGTCGCGCAGACGTTCGCCGCCAATCACGCCGAGCGCGTCGACTCGCTGACGGTGGTCGGCGCGCCTGCCTTCATCCCCGAGGATGCGCGCCTGACCTTCGCGCAGGGTGCCGCCAACGCGCGCGAACACGGCACCCTGAGCCTCGCCGATACGACCATCGAGCGCTGGATGACGCCCACGTTCCGCAAGGCGCATCCCGAAGTGGTCGAACAGATCGGTGAAACGATTGCGCATACGTACGCCCGCCGAGGGTTTCGCACGCGTGGCGGAGGCGGTCAGCCGCTTCGATACGTGCAAAAAGCTGAGCGGTATCAGGAAGCGCACGCTCGTCATTGCTGGTAAGCACGATATGGGCCGCCGCCTGTTGCTTCCAGGGTAGTAGCGGACACGGTTCCCGGCGCACAATTTCACCTGCTGGATGCCGCGCACCTGTCTCCGGTTGAACAGTCGCAGCAGTTCAGCGCGCTTCTAGAAACCTTTTTGCAAAACCAGGTTTGACGTTGTTTGACAAGAAAGCCTCAATGTCACGTCGCATTCGTCGAGGCTACCCCTTGAATTCCAACCCAGCCGCTCCAACTAAGGTTCAGATTTGCCAGGAGCAAAACAGGAAAGGAGTGTCGCCATGCAAATGATCTACAACAGCCCTAACTATTGCGTCGTCGAATTTCCGCCGCAGGACAACCATCTCGCAATGATGTCTGGCGGCTACGAGATCGTCGATAAAAACACGCAGCACGAGATCTTCATCGACGGCGCGCTCGCCGCGAAGTTTCGGGAGCACGTGCAAAAGCTGATCGAGGAAGAGCCGTCCCTCGAAGAGGTGGACGAATTTCTCGGCCAGTTCGATATCTTGATGACTCAACCGGTGGTGCTTCACTGAACTGCGTCGCGCGGGCGGTCTAGCCGTCCGCGCCCATCCGGCCGCATCGCCTGCGGCCCGGCCAACCAACCCACAGGCGACATCTATCGACCCCGCCACACTGCTGGCGAGGTTTAATGAGATGGTCACCTCCACCCAACAGGCAGGTTACGCTGTTAGAGTGCT
>LFJI01000423.1 GCA_001235855.1 Candidatus Burkholderia brachyanthoides | reverse complement strand
GCTCATGCAAAAGACAAGATGTAAATACATTTCATCGAATGAAAACAGACCCTAGTGCCCAAGGTCCAAA
Organism: Candidatus Burkholderia brachyanthoides; assembly: GCA_001235855.1. Lineage (GTDB taxonomy): Bacteria > Pseudomonadota > Gammaproteobacteria > Burkholderiales > Burkholderiaceae > Caballeronia > Caballeronia brachyanthoides. The sequence continues at coordinate 2,625 of LFJI01000423.1, read as the reverse complement.
CGGGCCCGACAAGACCGATCCGCCGCAATCTAGCGGCAGTGGCGGCGGCCTGCCGCCACTGCCGGAGCCGGTCATCGAACCGCGCAGCCGCTGGCTGCCGTCGCTCATCTGGGTCATTCCGTTCGTGGCCGCGCTGATCGGCGTGTTTCTGGTCGTCAAGACCGTGTCGGGGCGCGGGCCCTCGGTCACGATCAGCTTCGTGAGCGCGGAAGGCCTGGAACCGGGCAAAACCAAGGTCAAGTACAAGGACGTGGATATCGGCACGGTGCAAGGCATCACCCTGACGAAGGACCATTCGCGCGTGCTCGTGGATGTGCGCCTCATCAAGGAAGCCGCCGACTTCGCCGTGAAGGACACGCGCTTCTGGGTCGTGCGTCCGCGCGTCGCGGCGAGCGGCGTGTCGGGGCTCTCGACGCTGCTGTCGGGCGCGTATATCGGCGTGGATATTGGCAAGTCGACGGAGGATCGCACGCACTTCGTCGGACTGGAGACGCCGCCTGCCATCACCGGCGACCAGAAAGGCCACACTTACACGCTGCACGGCGAGTCGCTCGGCTCGCTCGATATCGGCTCGCCGGTCTATTACCGCCGCGTGCAGGTCGGTCAGGTCACGGCGTTCTCGCTCGACAAGGACGGCACCGGCGTCACGATGCAGGTGTTCGTCACCGCACCGTACGATCAGTACGTCGGCACCAATTCACGCTGGTGGCATGCGAGCGGCGTCGATCTGCGGCTCGATTCGAGCGGCTTCACGCTCAACACGCAATCGCTCGCGACGGTCATTCTCGGTGGCGTCGCGTTCCAGATGCCACCCAATCAGGAGTCCGGCCCGCAGGCGAAGGACAACACCACGTTCAAGCTCGGTTCCGATCAGGCCGATGCGATGCGCGATCCCGACGGCGCGCCGGTTCGTGTCGTGATGAACTTCAACCAGTCGTTGCGCGGCCTCTCGGTGGGCGCGCCGGTGGACTTCCGCGGCATCGTGCTCGGCCAGGTGACGGGCATCGGCGTGCGTTACGACCGGACCACCCATTCGTTGATGATGCCGGTGATCATCGACCTGTATCCGGATCGCCTCGGGCGTCGCGGCGCGCAGGGCGTCACGGACGAAACCGAGGAGGAACGCAAGAACGTGCTGCAAATACTGGTCAAGCGCGGTCTGCGCGGCCAGTTGCGGACCGGCAATCTGCTGACGAGCCAGTTGTACGTCACGCTCGACTTCTTCCCGAAGGCGCTCGCCGCCAAGGTGAACACGGAAGGCGATCCGCTCGAACTGCCGACCGTGCCGAACACGCTCGACGAACTGCAACTGCAGATCGCCGACATCGCGCGCAAGCTCGACAAAATTCCGTTCGATCAGATCAGCTCGAACCTGAACGACTCGCTGAAGAACGCCAACGCGCTGTTCGGCAAGATGGACAAGGAAGTGCTGCCGGAGATGCGCGGCACGCTCGAGGAAACGAAGAAGACCTTCGGGCAGGCGCAGGCGACGCTGTCGTCGGATTCGCCGATTCAATCGGACACGCGTCAGGCCATGCAGGAACTGACGCGCACACTTCAATTGCTCAATGCGCTCGCGGATTATCTGGAACGTCATCCGGAATCGCTGTTGCGCGGCAAACAGGGAGACAAGCCATGAGGTTTGGCGCGTTGATGTCGGTTTTGAGCGCGGCGGGCTTGCTGGCCGCGTGCGCGTCGTCGCCGACGAGCAACTTTTATACGCTGGCGGGTGCGTCGGCGGGTTCGGGGAACGGCGCGCGGCAGGCGTCGTCGGGCGCGCCATTCTTCTTCGAACTGGCGCCGGTCGACATGCCCTCCCAGGTTGCGCGCAATCAGTTGGTTCTGCAGACGAACCCGGCGCAGGTGAAGGTGCTCGAAGAAGAACGCTGGGCATCCTTGCCCGCCGACGAAGTGCGTCGCGCGCTCTCCGGCGATCTCACGCAGCGGCTCGGCTCGATCGATGTCTACGGCACCTCGTATCCGCCGTCGGCGACGGTGTATCGCGTGAAGGTGAGCGTGCAGCGCTTCGAATCGTGGCCCGGTTCGCAGGCGGTCATCGATGCCGTGTGGAGCGTGCGCACGACCGGCGGCGACAACGTGCTGACTTGCCGTACGGTCGCTCAGGAAACCGTGGGGCAGGGTTATAGCGCGCTCGTCGATGGGCATCGCAAGGCGGTGGATGAGATCGCCAGCGCCATCACGGCGGGCGTGCGCAGTCTGAACGCATTGCCGCCGGCGTCGGCCAGAGCGAAGAACGGCGCGGCCTCGCGTCCCGCACCGGTGTCGCCCTGTCCGGCTGCCAGTGCCGCCACCAGCGCTTCAACCAGCACTGATCGCAGGCATGCGCGTCCGTCGCGATGGCGGACGCGCGAAAGACTGCGCAAGCCCGGGCGCATCTCGTCGCGCACCGATCCGTGACACATGCCCGCGCTTCACGACATCGAGACGTCGCGCGTCTCATGTTGTCCTCAGGCGACAATCCGGGCGCACGCTTGTCTCAATTTTGCCGATGGTCGTCGCGCGGCGGCGCATTGACTCAGGTTATTTGTTACCAAGCGAGGCTCGTTGCTTCAAGTATTTTGCTACCTGTCAGACGGCTGGCAGGAGCGCTTTATTGACGAGGCT
>LFJI01000422.1 GCA_001235855.1 Candidatus Burkholderia brachyanthoides | reverse complement strand
ACCCAGTTCTCAGCGACCTAGCCGAATAACTGTCCAACTTTGCGGGGTCAGTTCAAGGCGGGCTGTTCCGATTTGCTCGCCGGCAACCTGGACGCCGCGAAAGCGGTGCGTCGTATCGCTCCGCCTGGTTTCGACTTCATTCCTGCCGGCCCGGCCGTGTCGCGGCTAACCCCGCAGAGCTTCTGCAATCGCCACGCGTGGCCGAATTCTTCGAGTCGGTGCGCGGCGAGTATGACTATGTGCATCGATACGCCACCGGTTCTGGCAGTCGAAGACGCGGCCGCTCTTGTCCCCTATGCAAATACGGTGCTGCTTGTCGCCCGCGCCGACGTTACGCGTCTCGGTGACCTGCGCGAGTCGTTGAGAACGCCTGGAACGTGGTGGCATGAGTTCCGTGGGCATCGTGCTAAACGGCGTGCCCACTCGTTCGACGCGCTCGGCCTACGGCCGTCACTATGCGCATTACGTTTACGGCAGCCCTTCCGATTCAGCCATGTCCCTGTTGATGTGATGTCGCGGTTGCACAAATGGTTGCGTCGTACATGACAGTGGGCATCGCTTCCGGGCGCGAAGCGGCCCGCGTATCCGGCCACGAACACACGCTGCCGCGACGGTTGAACGTGGCGATCGCCATAGAAGCGGCGGCGGGCGGCGTGGCTGTGCATCTGGCCATCGAATTCCCGGCCTCGCGAAGCGCGGCGTCGATGTTCACCTGACCGTGCCCGAGGCCAGCGAACGCTTCGATGCGCAATGGCTCACGCCGGAATGTCTGTCCTGGTGTCGTTCGGTGACACGCCTGCCAATGCGGCGCGAGATCGGAGTGCACGACCTTACCTCACCTTATCTCTCTTGTGGGCGTGTTTCGGGCTCTCCGTCGCATCAGGCCCGATATCGTGCATGCGCATAGCTCGAAAGCCGGCGTTTTCGCACGGGCCTGTCCAGGGCCATGGCGCAAGATCTACAGGCCGCACGCCGTCTACATGCTGAATCCGACGCAGCGACCTATCGCGCGTCGCTGCTTTGGCGCGCTAGAGGGTCTGTTCGGACGCAGGCTGAACGATTGTCTGATCGCTGTTTCGGACGACGCGACGAGGCGCGCGCGCCTCTTCACGAGGACCTGAACATCCTGAGCCTGCGGGTTGCAACGATCTGGAATAGCGTTCCCGAGTTCATGCGACTCGATCATCAGCAGGCGCGTCGTCATCTCAAACTCGCGGCGCAAAAAAGCATCGACCGATTCGTCGCAATCGCGCGCAAAGTCGGCGAACGCCTCGGCGAGCGTGTGCAGTTCGTCTGCATCGGCAACGGCGATTTCACCGCGGCGAGCGGCGTGACGTCCGATGCGCTGCCCGCCAATCTGCATGTCGCTGGACCAATACCGGACGCGCCGTTACTTCGACGCGCTTGCGCTGCCCAGCCGCTACGAAGGCTTCCCCTATGTCTATCTCGAAGCCGTCGCCGCCAGCGTACCGATCGGATCGACGCAGGTTGCGGGCTGGTGCTCGTCAAGGGATTCGACACCGGTATCGTCGTCGAGAACCGGGACGATCCGACCGACTTCGCCACCGTGGTCGCGCTCGCAACCGATCCGGCGCACCTCGCTCTGCTGCGTGCCAACTGCACCATCGCCGCCGCACATTTCACCGCCGAACGGATGATCGACGAAACGTTGGCCGTCTACCGTCAAAGCATTGCAAGAAACAAAGTATGAAATCGACACTGCAAATCGTGCTGCTGCATGCCTATAGCCGTCGCAATTCGGGAGACGGACCACTCGTCGACCTGTCCGCAACGCTGCTGCGGGAAGCGCTCGGGCCGCATATCGCACTTGCGGTGCGTGGCTGCGGAATCAGCATCGTTTCCCGAGTATGCAGACGTGTTGTCTGCACCGGTCATCGCGGCAAGCGGTGCAACACGCCTTGCGGATGCCGTGCGTGCCGCGTGCCCTATTCCTGCGCCCGCCTCACGACACTGCGCGATCGACTGGCCTGCGCGAATTTGATCGTTGGTGTCGGCGGCGGCTATCTGCGCGCGCGCGACGGTATCGAAGCGGCGAAGCTCCGGCTCGGGCATCTCGTCCAGGCGGATGCGGCGCGTGCCGCTTCGAAGCCGACGATCTACCTGCCGCAAAGCGTCGGCCCAGCGTTGGGATGCACCCAGGCGCTCTCTGATTGCACGGCGGCGCGTTTGCGCACGGCGCTTTCGCGTTTCGACGCGATTTGCGTGCGCGACGATCGCTCGCACGCTTTTCTCGATGGCCACGCCAACGTGACGCGCATGCCCGACCTCGCCGTCCTCGAATTCGCGCGCTCGAGCGATACCGTGCTGGCGCACGCGGCTTCGCGAAAGCCTCGTATCGAACACGTCGCGCTCGTGCTGCGCGACGCGCCGAGCTGGAGCCGCGCCCAGCGCGAACGGTTATGCGACATCGATCCGTCAGTTGATTGCGCTACTGCAAATGGAATGCCGCGTCACCTTCGCGGTGCAGAGCAGCGGGCGCGGCAACGATGACGCTGCGTACTACCGGCGCATGGGTCTCACGGGCAACTTGCCGAGACTGCGGCATCTGCTGGATCACGACACACCAGATGCGGTCGTATCGGTTCGTCTCCACGGTGCGTTGGAGACGTTGCTGCATGGCGTGCCTGCGTTTCATTTGTAAGCGGTCCACGACCGACGCCTCTCTGAGGGCGATGGCAGAGCACTTGAGGT
>LFJI01000421.1 GCA_001235855.1 Candidatus Burkholderia brachyanthoides | reverse complement strand
AAATACTTGAGGCAACGAGCCTCGCTCGGTAACAAATAACATGAGTCAATGCGCGTTCATGCCACCGCCTCGTCGAGAAAGCCCTTCAGCATCGCGAGCGTGTCGGCATCTTCGATCGACTTGTCGGTGCGCCAGCGCAGCATGCGCGGAAACCGCACCGCGATGCCCGATTTGTGACGCGGGCTCGCCTGAATGCCTTCGAAGCCGATTTCGAACACCAGCGTCGGCGTGACGCTGCGCACCGGGCCGAACTTCTCGACCGTCGTCTTGCGCATCTCTTCGTCGGTGAGACCGGAGTACGCCTTGGCGAAGGGCACGAGCGTAAGCACGCCGTCGGTTTCGCCCACACCGCGAAGGTGAAATTGGTGTAGAGGCTCGCGCGCCTGCCGTGGCCGCGTTGTGCGTAGAGCAGCGCGGCGTCGATCGAATACGGATCGATCTTCCACTTCCACCACGTGCCCGACGCCTTGGTGCGGCCGATGCCGTACATCTGAGCATCAGTCGAGCATCAGTCCTTCGACGCCGCGCGGCTCTCATCGCGCAGCATGCCGAGCGCTTGCCAGTCCGGTGCGCCGACCAGCGGCGACACGCGCAGCACATCCACCGCGAGCGACGCCGCCAGCGCATCGAGTTTCGCGCGGCGCTCGTGCAGCGCTTCGGTGCGCAGATCGCGGCCGTGCGCTTCCAGCAGATCGTAGGCGAGCAGCGCGGCGGGCGAATCGGCGAGCACTTTCTTCGTCAGCGATTTGCGCGTGATGCGCGGTTGCAGTCGCGCGAACGGCAGTGGTGCCTCGCGCCCGGTTCCCACGCGAGGATTTCGCCGTCGGTCACGGTGCCGTCGGGCAACGCTTCGCCCAGTTGCGCCAGTTCGGGAAAGCGTTCGGTGACGAAGTCCTCGCTGCGCGACCAGATCCACACCCGGTCGCCGCGCTTGACGAGTCGCGCGCGTATGCCGTCCCACTTCCATTCGACGATCCACTCCGATGGATCGCTGAGCGTCGCCGGATCGCTCTGCAACGGATGCGCGAGAAAGAAAAAGGGTAAGGCAGGCCGAGATCGCTTTCGTGCGGCGTCTCGATGTCTTCTCCCGCCGCCTCGGGCGCGATCAGACGCAGATAGCGCGCCGCGCTCGGCGCCTGCCGCGAATCGGTCCAGCCGACCGTGCGCTGTGCGATGTGTTTATGATCGACGCCAGCGACATCCGCGAGCGCGCGCACTACGAGCTGCCGCGCCATGCCCACGCGAAAGCCGCCGCCGATCAGCTTGGTCAGCAGAAAGCGCTCGCCCCAGTTCAGTTCGTCCCAGTAGCCGAGCAGACGCTCGCGCAATATGTCGGGATTTGCGCCGCGCAGCGTCAGCACGCGTTCCTCGATCCATTGCGAGCCCGAGTTCCGACTCGCGCGTGGCGGGCGGCAAGACGTGCGCGATGGTTTTGGCCAGACCCCCGACCGCCTGATACGACTCCTCGAATAGCCACTCCGGCAAGCCCGCGCGCTCGCGCGCGAACTCGATCATCAGACGCGTCGGCACGGATTGACGCGGCTTGCCGCCCGCCAGGAAGTACGACGCCCATGCCGCATCCTCGGGTTCGGCGGCCGAGAAGTAGGCGATCAGCGCCTCGAGCTTTTCGTTGGTCGAGGGGGTCGCATCGAGTGCGGTGTAAAGCGTGGCGAAGCGTTTCATGTCGGGGAGCTCCCCGTGCTCTCGAAGCTTTCGGAGCGTTCGGCGGCGGGCTGATCGGCTTCGATCACGTCGTCGCTGTATTCGGTCTGGAAGGCGCCCGCATTCAGCCCTTGCTCGCACAGCCAGCGCACCATCGGCTCGATCTGGCCGTGCGTGACGATCACACGCTCCGCGCCGGTCGCGCCGATCGCGAGCTGCAGACCCGGCCAGTCCGCATGATCCGACAACACGAAGCCGCGATCGACGCCCTTGCGCCGCCGCGTGCCGCGCAGACGCATCCAGCCCGAGGCGAAGGCGTCGCTGTAATCGCCGAAGCGGCGCATCCACGTGCTGCCTTGCGCGGACGGCGGCGCGACGATCAGTGCGCCCTTGAACGCGGCCTTGTCCTTCGCCGCAATGTCGCTGACGAGTCGCGTGTCCGACAGCGTGATGCCCGCGTCGCGGTACGCGCGATTGATCGGTTCGACCGCGCCGTGGCAGAAGATCGGACCGATGCCGGCATCGACACCGGCGAGCACGCGTTGCGCTTTGCCGAACGAGTACGCGAACAGCACCGACGCGCGGCCCTGCGCCGCGTTGTGCCGCCACCATGAATCGACGCCGTCGAACACGGCCTGTGACGGGTCCCATCGATAGATCGGCAAGCCGAAGGTCGATTCGGTGATGAAGGTGTCGCACTTCACCGGCTCGAAGGGCGTGCAGGTCGGATCGGGTTCGACCTTGTAATCGCCCGATGCAACCCATACGCGTTTGCCATGCTCGACGCGCACCTGAGCCGAGCACATGTCCCACCGGATGCAGCGACACGCGTACACCGTTCACGTCGATTGCTACAGATTGCTACACCGTAGGGCAAGCCTTGCACGTCGATGTCGGGCAGCCGCGAGAGCAGCACGCCGCGTCCCGGTTCGGCGCACAGATAGCGTGCATGCCCGAAGCGCGCATGATCCGCATGCGCGTGTGTGATGACGGCGTGCTCGACCGGCCGCTTCGTGGTGTGTGTCGTGAAAAGGTGGCGTTTTCTAGCGGGTGCAAGC
>LFJI01000420.1 GCA_001235855.1 Candidatus Burkholderia brachyanthoides | reverse complement strand
TTGGCGAGAGCGGCGTCAGCGCGACGCTTAACGCTGTGCTCGAGCGCAATGCGGTTGTATAGACCGGAGACATGGGTAACACTTCGGACGAATGGTTCGTCCGAAGTGTTACCCATGTCTCCGGTCTATACAAAGTCACCAAAGAAAGTCACCCCTCCGCCGGGGAGGCGGCTACTGAATACAAAGCGCGCTAACAGGCCCATTGTGCCGACGAACAACCCCAAAGACGCCCACGGCAAAGGCAAAAAAGAAACTATCGCCCATGCACAGGATGGCCCATGCACAGGATGTGCATCAAAAACCGGCCCTTGAACATGCACATCGAACTGCTGAAGCGCATTGAACTGCGCCTCATCTGAAACGCTAGAAAAGATGAGGAGCATCTTAAGCCGATGAGCATAAGCCACAAGATGCTTGACGACCGAATCGCGCAATGCCGCGCCGGCGTCCATCTTGACGAAATCGAGCCGCGCCATATCCGACAGGGCCATGATCTGCCCGGCATTGGGCAAATTCCCGGCCACCTTGAACCCATACCGCTGATAGCTTTTGGTGAGATACCCAAGAAACGTCTTGTGCGCGACAGCGGCCGCCGGCAACTCGATCACCACACGCGAAGGGTTCATCCCAAACTCGAGCAGCACCGAAGAAAAGTGCAGCCCATGATCGTACTTGACGCTCTTGAGCAAACGCTCATGCACGCGCAAGAACAACAATCCCGGCCGCTGCGGCCCGAAGAAATTAAAAGCGTGTAATGCCCGCGACAACCGGTCGAGCGTGACGAGCTCGCGGTCGGTTGTCCTGCATCTGCGCGAATGGATCATTCGGCGCATTGCCCTCGATCAGCGTGATCGCCTGCGCGCCGAGTTCGTCGCCAAAGCGCTCGGCGCTCTCCGGCGATGCACTTAACACCTGCGGAAAACTATGCGTCCCGACATCGAAAATCGGTTCGTACGCACTTGTGATCGTCGTCTCACCGTACCGCGCAATCGCCTCACGCTCATGCGCGCCCCAAAACGGATGCTCGCGGGCACGGGCGACGAGTTCAGGTAGGGACGGGGAGAGCATAAATTGGAAGTGGGTACGCGCGGCGCGAGTGTGTGGTTGGAATGTCCAGAGCGATGGTAGCAGCGCACGCCATCGCGACATCCACCAAATCCACATATTGATATGCGCGACCGATGCCGTCGATTAAGGGTTTACGATCTATTTCACTAAACAGAAATTCGTTTTTCCATACGAAAAGACTGCGCGCCGAGTCAGGTCGCGCTTGCTCGTATTCTTCCCGAGGAATCCGCCATGTCACCGTTCGATACGCACACGGACGCCAGTCAGCACTATCAGTCGGGCTTCGCGAACGATTTCGCCACCGAGGCGCTGCCGGGCGCCCTGCCCATCGGGCGAAACTCGCCGCAGCGCGTGGCGTACGGCCTCTATACCGAACAGATTTCGGGCACCGCATTTACCGCGCCGCGTGCCCACAACCGGCGCTCGTGGCTGTATCGCGTTCGTCCGGCCACCATGCACAAACCGTTCACGCGCATTCCGGTTGACGCAACCGGCGCGCGACTCGTCGCAAATTTCGCCGAAACGCCGCCTACGCCGCCCAATCAGTTGCGCTGGGATCCGCTGCCGATGCCCGCCGCGCCGACCGACTTTATCGACGGCTGGGTGACGATGGCCGGCAACGGCGCCGCCGAATCCATGAACGGTTGCGCGATCCATCTGTACGCCACGAACCGGCCGATGCAGAACCGCTTTTTCTACGATGTCGACGGCGAACTGCTGATCGTCCCGCAGCAGGGACGGCTCGCCATCTGGACCGAGTTCGGCAAGCTCGACGTGCAACCGTTCGAGATCGCGGTGATTCCGCGCGGCGTGCAGTTTTCGGTCGCGCTGCCGGACGGCGAGGCGCGCGGCTATATCTGTGAGAACTTCGGTGCGCTGTTGCAGTTGCCAGATCTCGGTCCCATTGGTTCGAACGGTCTTGCCAATCCGCGCGATTTCCTCACGCCGAACGCCGCCTATGAAGACGCGAAGGCGCGTTCGAACTCGTCGCCAAGCTCAACGGCGTGCTGTGGTGCGCGGAATCGATCACTCGCCGCTCGATATGGTCGCGTGGCACGGCAATTACGCGCCGTACAAGTACGACTTGCGGCGCTTCAACACCATCGGTTCGATCAGCTACGACCATCCCAATCCGTCGATCTTTCTCGTGCTGCAATAGCCGAGCGACACGCCGGGCGTCGATACCATCGACTTCGTGATATTTCCGCCGCGCTGGCTCGCTGCCGAAGATACCTTCCGCCCGCCCTGGTTTCATCGCAATGTAGCGAGCGAGTTCATGGGCCTCGTGCACGGTGTTTACGACGCCAAGGCAGAGGGCTTCGTGCCCGGCGGCGCAAGTCTGCACAACTGTATGTCGGGTCACGGGCCGGATGCGGGCACTTTCGACAAGGCGTCGAACAGCGGCGATACCTCGAAGCCCGCCAAAGTCGGCGACACCATGGCCTTCATGTTCGAGACACGCACGCTGCTCAAACCTACACAGTTCGCGCTCGAAACCGAACAGTTGCAGGCGAACTATTACACATGCTGGCAGGGCCTCACCAAACACTTCAATCCAAAGCAACGGTGAACGACGCGCTCGAGGCCACGCAGCTTGCTATACCCAACGAGGCGACGTACGATGGCGCCATTCTTTTGCTCGACCCACGCTTGG
>LFJI01000419.1 GCA_001235855.1 Candidatus Burkholderia brachyanthoides | reverse complement strand
CTTGAATTCAACCGTCACGATGCGGCTCATACACCACTCTTGACGTTAGCTCGACATTGTGAGTCGCTAACTCTTACAGCGTCGGGGACTTTCACCCCTTGATCTCTACCGGTCTCCCGGCGCACACTGTATGGATGTACAGAAGCTATTTCCCCCGGTTTTCTGGTGGCATGAAGCTCGTTTCAACTTTCCGGAAGTGCGTGGCGCGCTAATCATGGACGATCCGCATACGACGTCCGGCGCGCCCCGAGCCGCCAAAGTCACCGCCAATGAGTCGGGCATGACGCGCCGCATCGCCCATCTCGACATGGATGCGTTCTTCGCTTCGGTCGAGTTGTTGCGCTATCCGGAACTGCGCGGCCAGCCGGTCGTGGTCGGCGGCGGGCGCAGCGCCATACCCGAGACGCTGCCCGACGGCACGCGCCGCTTCAAGCGGCTGCGCGACTATGCGGGGCGGGGTGCCGTCACCACATCGACATACGAGGCGCGCGCCTTCGGCGTGTTCTCCGCGATGGGCATGATGAAGGCCGCGCAACTCGCGCCCGACGCCATTCTGCTGCCGACCGATTTCGACTCTTATCGTCATTATTCGCGGCTGTTCAAGGCGGCGGTCGTGACCTTCACGACGCAGATCGAGAATCGCGGCATCGACGAGATTTATATCGACGTCACGGATTTGCCCGGCGAGCCGGCCGAGATCGGCCAGCGTATGAAAGACGCGGTGCGCGACGCGACCGGTTTGACGTGCTCGATCTGCATCACGCCGAACAAGCTGCTGGCGAAGATCGGCTCCGAACTCGACAAGCCCGACGGCCTCACCATCCTGACGATGGACGATCTGCCCCGGCGAATCTGGCCGCTCGCCGCGCGCAAGGTGAACGGCATCGGTCCGAAGGCAAACGAGAAGCTCGCGGCCCTCGGCATTCATACCGTGGGCGATATCGCAACCGCCGACGTCGCGTTTCTGCAGGCGAATTTCGGGCGCACGTATGCGGCGTGGCTCGCGTGGCTCGCGCAGGGCAAGGACGAGCGGCCCGTCGTCGTGACCTCGACACCCAAGTCGATGAGCCGCGAAACCACCTTCGAGCGCGATCTGCATCCGAAGCAGGACCGCGCCACGCTGTCGTCGAAATTCACCGATCTTGTGCAAGCGCGTCGTCGACGATTTGCAGCGCAAGGGTTATGTGGGACGCCCGGTGGGAATCAAGCTGCGCTTCGACGATTTCTACACGGTGACGCGCGATCTGACCGTGCCGGTCGCAACCGACGATGCAGTGGAAATTCGCCGCGCCGCCACGGAGTGCCTGAAGCGGATCACGCTGAACCGGTGGCTGCGTGTTTGCTGGGCGTGCGGGCGAGTGCGCTATCGGTGCGCGGCGAGGGCGAGCATTTCAGCGAGCCGGTTCAAGTGGAACTGCCTTTCGACGACGCTTGAGCCTATGACGCTCGAGCCTGATTGTCCGCCTTCACGAAATCGACGAAGGCGCGCAGCGGCCCCGGCATATGCACGCGGCTCGGGTAGTACAGCGAGGGCCCCGGAAAGCTTTGCCACCACACTTTGAGCACGGGCACCAGCGCGCCCGTCGCGATATCATCGCGCACGAATTCCTCGAACGTATAGATCAGGCCGAGTCCCGCGAGCACAGTGCTGCGGTCCACTTCGACCGAGCCGGTCACGAGCGGCCCGCGCGGTGCGATGCGCACGATCTTTCCGCCGCGCGTGAATTCCCACGAGTTGAGCACGCCGCTTTCGAAGCGATGCCCGATGCACGCGTGATTCACCAGTTCGCGCGGATGCTTCGGTTCGCCGTGCGCTTCGAGATAACCCGGCGCGGCCGCGGCGACGAAGCGTTGCGTGCGTGGCCCGATGGGCACGGCGATCATGTCGCGCTCGATACTTTCGTCGTAGCGGATGCCGGCGTCGAAACCGGTGGCGAGTACATCGATGAAGCGATCCGTCGCGCTCACCTCCAGCGTGATGCCGGGATGCGCCGCCAGAAAGCGCGGCACGATCTCCGGCAAGATCTTGCGCGCCGCGATGCCCGGCACGTTTAGACGCAGCGTGCCGGTAGGACTGTCGCAAAAGCCGTTGACGGCATCGAGCGCGCCGGCGATTTCGGCGAACGCCGGCCCGAGCCGCTCGATCAGACACTGGCCGGCTTCGGTCGGCGTGACGCGGCTCGGCGTGCGGTTGAGCAGCCGCACGCCGAGCCGCGTTTCGAGCCGGCGGATCGCGTCGCTCAGGGACGACGCGGAGACGCCGCGCAGCAGGGCGGCTTGCCGGAAGCCACGCGAGCGGGCGACCGCGATAAACGCATGCAGGTCCGACAGATCCGGTTCGCTCATTGTTCGCTTCAACGCACGGCCCATTCGCATTGAGGGGAATGATTGTACGGCGAGTTCGCTTCCCTGATCGCCTTCGACGACTGGATTTCCCTGCGGGATCCCGCAACGAGAACGATCGTTGAACGACGTCGAGCGCGTCAGACCAGAGCGCGCAGGGCGGAGGATATCGTACTGGTGATCGGGGTGCGGCGGCGCCAGTTGATTGAGTTGCTCGGTGCGTTAGAGGCCGCTTTCAGTGTAAGCGGTGATGCCGAAGGTCGCCGTGGCCGGTATGGGGATTGAAGCCATGCGAACCGCGCCCTGACGGCGCGGTTCCGAATTTTTACGCCCCTTGTACAGATCGGAGACATGGGTAACAGGGGTGACACATTTAGCTCCTTTTGCCGCGCCCCTTCAAGCTGGATCGTATCGATCCGATG
>LFJI01000418.1 GCA_001235855.1 Candidatus Burkholderia brachyanthoides | reverse complement strand
TAAATGTGTTACCCCTGTCCTGACACATCTGTTACCCATGTCTCCGGTCTGTACATGCACGCGAATCCGGCGCTCGCGGTCGTCGATGCCGTGGTAAGCGCGGTGAACCGCTCGAAGGGAGTCGTCGCGAGCGTCCAGCAGAACGAAGCGCTGGAATGACGCGACGCGAGCGTGGCGTCATTCCAGCGCCACACGCGTCGCCTGCAGCGCCAGCAATTGCCAGCTGCCCGCGGCCTGCACGTGAACCGCCGTCCGCCGTGTACGCGATGGGAAACAGCAACGCGCGGTTCTTCGATTCCATCTCGATCAGCGCGCGCCCGGACACGAGCCAGGTTTCCGGCCCGGCGGCCATGACGTCCTGCGACTGGATCTCGATTTGCCGATAGCGCCGCCGTCCGGCGATGATCGCATCGATGAACTGGCGTTTTGGTTTCGCGCTTGCCGTTGGTGTGAACGTAGCTGACGTTTTCTCGGCCAGCAAGGCGTCGAGCGCCTCGCCGTCGCCTTCGAGCATCGCCCAGAAGCGATCGCGCTCGAGGCCACGTATGGTCTCAATGGTTTTTGCCGGCATCTGTCGATTCCCCTTGTGTCGAGGAACCATCTGGCCGGCGCTCCGCGTCAGAAGTTGTATTGCAGATAAACCTGGCTGAAATTTATACCAGGATTGGGCTCCTTGATACTCGCGTTCGAAAGATGCTGGAACCGGAAGCCCGCCTGATAGTTCTGGTGCTCGCCAAAAATCGCGCCGACGCCGACCATGTCCGCGAACTGGAACGCGGTGGACACCGTGAAGTCATCCGTGATGCGCGCGTGGGATAAGAGCCGCACGCCCACGCCCGCCTCGATGAACGGCCGATGTAACCCGAACTCTTCACGAAGCGCAGCACCGGCGTGAGGCCGAATTCCCAGATGTTCGGATGCACCGCGTTGTCTTCGGTCATATGCCAGTAGAAGACGTGCCCCTCGCCGAGCAGCGTGAAGTGGAAGCCGCCGATTTCCCACCATTTCAGACCGGGGTCCCAAACCACGCCCACATCGGCTTTCTTGATGTCGTGATTGGCGACGCCGCCGGCGAACTGCACGCCCCATCTATCGGCGTGAGCGGCGGCGGAAGCGAGACCGAGTGTCAGCGCAAGTGCGGCTTGTGAAAACTTGTTGCGCCGGAGACTTTTTTTTCTGCATGAGCATCTCCAGGTATGGGTTGTGTTTAATATGCCGAACTGAGTCCGGCGATTGTAATGCCGCGCCGATACAGTTGCACAAACGACTGCACGCCTCCCATTTATTTGGTCTGCGCACCGCACAATTACGGTAATTGATGCGACCTAAGAGCATTGATCGCTAAATTTAATGAATTTTTCCGACGCCTCGTCCCTATGATTCCTGCAAAGCCGATAGCTTTGTGGGAACTCTCACACCTCACACTAGTCTTCCCTCTAACGCTTAACACTCGCTGGACGGAAGTGCTAATATCATGGCTGGCTTTCCGCTGCTTATTAAGCGGATAGCGAATTGTTGATAAGGAGCTTATGAGCGTGACCAATGCGATGACCCTTCCGAATGTGTTGAGCTCGGCGCCTGCCAAGGCATCCTCGGCAGGCGCGCTGACGTACGCGCAGTCGTCGATGCTGACCGGTCAGATCGGCGACATCGATTCCTACATTCAGGCAGTGAACCGTATTCCGATGCTGTCCGCGGCAGAGGAACGTCAGTACGCCACCGAATTCCGCGACAACGGTAACCTGAACGCGGCGCGTCAGCTTGTGCTGTCGCATCTGCGCCTGGTCGTGTCGATTGCCCGTAACTATCTGGGTTACGGTCTGCCGCACGCGGATCTGATCCAGGAAGGCAACATCGGCCTGATGAAGGCCGTGAAGCGCTTCGACCCGGAGCAAAACGTGCGCCTGGTGTCCTATGCCATGCACTGGATCAAGGCGGAGATTCACGAGTACATCCTGCGCAATTGGCGCATGGTGAAAGTCGTCACCACCAAGGCGCAGCGCAAGCTGTTCTTCAACCTGCGCAGCCACAAGACCGGCACGTCGGCTTTCACGCCGGACAAGATCGAAGGTCTCGCGAACGAACTGAACGTCAAGCGTGAAGAAGTCGTCGAGATGGAAACGCGTCTGTCGGGCGGCGATATCGCGCTGGAAGGGCAGGTCGAGGACGGCGAGGAAGCGTTCGCGCCCATCGCCTATCTGGCAGACTCGCACGACGAGCCGACCAACGTGATCGCGGCGCGTCAGTTCGACAAGCTGCAGAGCGACGGTCTGGCCGAAGCGCTGGAAAAACTGGACGAGCGTAGCCGCCGTATCATCAAGGCGCGCTGGCTCGACGTGCAGGACGACGGATCGGGCGGCATGACGCTGCATGAACTGGCCGGCGAGTTCGGCGTCTCGGCGGAGCGGATTCGTCAGATCGAGGCGAGCGCGATGAAGAAGATGCGTTCGGCACTGAATGAGTATGCGTAACGCCTGAGCGCGGTTCTATCTCGCGTTCGGAGAAGGGTCTGAAACCCGCTATCCGCTATCGAAAGGTAGCGAGTTTAATGAGATGGTCACCTTCACCCTACAGCAGGTTACGCTGTTAGCATGGAAGCCTGCGCTGGCGCTCATCACATGGCCCGCAAACTAGACTGATTTCGAACATCAGGTCCCGCCCGTGCATGCGCTTTCGCTTTGTCACGCCGAAGACCGAATCACAGCAGACCCCTGTCGGTCTTGCACCGCGTGCACGAATCGCTGGTTCGCGACCGCGCAAAGACCATCAATCAG
>LFJI01000042.1 GCA_001235855.1 Candidatus Burkholderia brachyanthoides | reverse complement strand
TGAAAAACACCCCAAAGGTTGGATCAGCGTCCAACTCTTGGGGTGCAGTTCAGAGGACAGGGCTTTTCGTTTGATGCTGCTTGATTCTGTTTGGTGCCGGAAAGAGGAATCGAACCCCCGACCTTCGCATTACGAATGCGCTGCTCTACCGTCTGAGCTATTCCGGCATCAGTAACGAGCTATTCCGGTATCAGTAACTGAGAATTATAGCGACAGCTTTTTCGTTTCCGCAAGCCCTTGAATCAATTTTTCTTTTCGAGATGGTAACGAGTCACGCGATCGACCTCGTTCTTCGAACCGAGAAACACCGCGACGCGCTGATGCAGGCTCGTCAGCACGATGTCGAGAATACGCTGCTCGCCGTTGGTGGCCGCGCCGCCAGCCTGTTCGACGATAAACGACATCGGGTTTGCCTCGTACATCAGGCGCAGCTTGCCGGGCTTCGACGGATCGCGCTTGTCGGCCGGATACATGAAGATGCCGCCGCGGCTCAGGATGCGATGCACGTCCGCCACCATCGACGCAATCCAGCGCATGTTGAAGTCTTCCTTGCGCGGACCTTCCTTGCCTTCGTTGAGTTCGCCGACGTAACGCTGCACCGGCTCATACCAGTGACGCGCGTTCGATGCGTTGATCGCGTACTCGCGCGTTTCGGTCGAAATCTTGATGTCGCGTTGCGTAAGTACCCACGAACCCAGTTCGCGATCGAGCGTAAAGCAGTTCACGCCGTTGCCCGTTGTCAGCACGAGCGCGGTTTGCGGGCCGTACACCGCATAACCCGCCGCGACCTGTTGCGAGCCCGGCTGCATGAAGGCTTGTTCGGTCGGTTCGACGCTGTTCGGGCAGCGCAGTACCGAAAAGATCGTGCCGATCGATACATTCACGTCGATGTTCGACGAGCCGTCGAGCGGGTCGAACGTAAGCAGGTAATTGCCCTTGGGATAGCGGTTCGGAATCGGGAAGATCTTTTCCATCTCCTCCGACGCCATCGCAGCCAAGTTGCCGCCCCATTCATTGGCTTCGAGCAGGATTTCATTCGACATCACGTCGAGCTTCTTCTGCACTTCGCCCTGGACGTTTTCGCTGCCAGCGGTGCCGAGCGCATCGCCCAGCGCGCCCTTGCTCACGTGGTAGCTGATCTGCTTGCAGGCGCGCGCGACGACTTCGATCAGAAGACGCAGGTCGGCCGGAAGATTCTGGTGTTCGCGCTGCTGCTCGATCAGATACTTGGTGAGCGTAGTGCGGCTTGAGATGGAGGACATGTGAGGCTCCGTGAGCGTTAGACGAATATTCACGATTTTAACCGCTCGCACCGGGCGCTCCCTGTGACAGCGTCCGCGTGCATCCGCCATAAGTGAGAGCGGCCGCCGCGCAAGATCCTCGCGCGGCGGCCGCTAAACAGAACAGCAAAAAGTCCTGACGAAACAGCGCTTAAGCGGCGAGTGCCTTCTCCACGACCTCGCGTACGTCGCGCGACTTGGCTTTCGATGCGACTTCGGTCAGCGCCGCGAGCATTTTTTCGCGCAATTGCGGCGTGAAGCGGCGCCACAGTTCGAGGCCGCGCGCCAGACGAGCCGCGACTTGCGGATTCAGCGCATCGAGCGCGATCACCTGCTCGGCCCAGAACGCGTAGCCTGAGCCGTCCGGCGCGTGGAACTGCGCCGGGTTGTCGCTGCAGAAGCTGAAAATCAGCGAGCGCGCGCGGTTCGGGTTCTTCAGCGTGAACGCCTGATGCTGCATCAGCTTGCGCACGGTTTCGATGACCTTGTGGTCCGGGCCGTCGCGCTGCGTCGCCTGCAGCGCGAACCACTTGTCGATGACGAGTGCTTCCTTCTCGAAGCGGCGATAGAAGTCCTCGAGCGCTGCATCGGCGACGGTCGGATCGGTGCCCTTGGCCGCGCTCGCGAGCATCAGTGCGGACAGCGCCGCAGAACAATCGGTCATATTGTTCGCGCTGTCGTACTGGGCCTGCGCGAGCTTGACGGCTTCGCCCGGGTCGTCGGTCTGCGCTAGATAGGCGAGGGCGAGATTCTTCAGGCCGCGCTTGCCGGCGTCTTCCGGCGTCAGACGATATTCGCCGGGCGTGCGGTTCGCCTCGTACAGCGCGAGCCACTTGTCGCGCAACGCCGACGCGAGGCGGTGGCTCATGAAAACGCGCGCCGCGTGCACGGCGGCCGGGTCCGACACGCTCATCTGTTCGGCGAGATAGCTCTCCGAGGGCAGCATCAGCGCGAGTTCGCGGAACGCGGGCGTGAGCGTCGTGTCGTCGAGCACGCGGGCGAAGGCGGCGATCACGTCGTTGTCGAGACTGAGCGTCTCGCCCTTCGAGGCGCGCTCGGCCAGCCCGAGCAATTCACGCGTCGCGAGCCGCTGACCGGCTTCCCAGCGGTTGAACGGATCGCTGTCGTGCGCGAGCAGGAAGGCCAGTTGTTCGTTCGTATAGTCGAATTCGACGATCACCGGCGCCGAGAAATTGCGCAGCAGCGAAGGCAACGGCGCTTCGTTCACATCGACGAAGGTGAACGACTGCTCGCGCTCGGTGAATTCGAGCACCCGCGTCGTGCCGTTCGGCTCCTTCTCGCTTTCGAGACGTAGCGGCAAATCCGCGCCGTTCGCACCGAGCAGGCCGACCGCGAACGGAATCAGCAGCGGGCCTTTCTGCGTTTCGCGCGCGGCTTCGGAGCCGTCGCCGTAGCCTTGCGAAAGCGTCAGCGTGTAGCGCTTGTTCGCGGCATCGTATTTGGTGCGCACCGACACGCGCGGCGTGCCCGCCTGGCTATACCAGCGCTCGAACTGCGCGAGATCGCGCTGGTTGGCGTCGGCCATCGCGGCGCGGAAATCGTCGCAGGTGACGGCCTGACCGTCGTGACGCTGGAAGTACAGGTCCATGCCGCGCCGGAAGCCGTCGCGGCCGAACAGCGTTTGATACATCCGCACGACTTCCGAGCCTTTCTCGTAGACGGTCATTGTGTAGAAGTTGTTGATCTCGACGTAGCTTTCCGGGCGCACCGGATGCGCCATGGGACCGGCGTCCTCGGCGAACTGCATCTGACGCAGCATGCGCACGTCCTCGATGCGTTTGGTCGCGCGCGCGGCGACGCTGGCCGCGCCATGGACGTCGTCCGCGGCCAGGTCGGCGGAGAATTCCTGATCGCGGAACACGGTCAGGCCTTCCTTCAGGCTCAACTGGAACCAGTCGCGGCAGGTCACGCGATTGCCGGTCCAGTTATGGAAATACTCGTGGCCGACCACGGCCTCGATGTTCGAGAAGTCGATATCGGTCGCGGTTTCGGGATTGGCCAGCACGTACTTCGTGTTGAAGATATTGAGGCCCTTGTTCTCCATCGCGCCCATGTTGAAGTCGCTTACGGCGACGCTCATGAAGCGGTCCAGATCCAGTTCCAGCCCGAAACGCTTTTCGTCCCAGCGGATCGAGTGGATCAGCGAGTCCATCGCGTAGCGGGTCTTGTCGAGATCGTGCGGCTCAACCCACACTTGCAACAGTTTGTCCTTGCCCGAACCCGACTTGATGCGTTCCTCGATGCACACCAGCTTGCCCGCGACTAGCGCGAACAGGTAGCTCGGTTTCTTGAACGGGTCTTCCCATTTGGCAAAGTGGCGTCCGTCCGGCAGATCGCCTTGCCCGATCAGATTGCCGTTCGACAGCAGCACCGGATAGGCGTCCTTGTCCGCGCGCAGCGTGACGGTGAAGGTCGCCATCACGTCCGGACGGTCGAGGAAATACGTGATGCGGCGAAAGCCTTCCGCCTCGCACTGCGTGAAGAAGTTGCCGCTCGAGACATACAGGCCCGAGAGCGTGGTGTTCGCCGTCGGATTGCAGATGCTTTCGATCGACAGTTCGAAGGCATCGCCCGGAATATTGCCGATGGACAGTCCGTTATCACTGACACGGACATCCGTGCAGGCGAGGCCGTCGATCGACGCGCTCACGAACTCGATCTGCTCGCCGATCAGCTCCAGGCGCGAGGCATTGCCCGATGCGTTGGGATTGCGATGCAGCCGCATCGTGTTCCGAACGACAGTGCGTGACGCCACGAGGTCGAACTCGAGCGCGACGGAATCGATCAGGAACGTGGGTGGCGTGTAGTCCTGGCGGCGGATCACGGCTGATGAAGTGGCTGCGGTCGTGTTGGACATGGCAAGATCTTCAAAATGAGTGAAGCGGCGGCGCGTGTCGCGAGACGTCGGCACGAACGCGCGGCTGGTACGAACCATTGTACAAGCTACAAGCCGCCCGGAGATCGTGAATCGGGCAGAGCAAAGCGAAGCGGACCCCACAAAAACGGACGCCGTCACATGACGACGTGGCAGCGTATTCTATAAATGGGTAGGACAGTCATCGAGGTGAGGACGACCATGAGTTTTGTCATCTTAAGAGCGGGAAGAACAGGGAAAGCCGGCCGCGCCGCCGCGATGCGCGCGGCGCTTGCGCTGTGCGCGCTGTGGCTCGCGGGCTGCACGACCTACGTGCAGACGCAGGTCACGGCGTTCTCCAACTGGAACGGCAACGCGAGCGATGCGACGCGCACCTACGCGTTCCAGCGCAACGGCGAGCAGGCGAACAGCATCGAGCAGACGACTTACGAGACACTCGTCGCGGGCGATCTGTCGAAGTACAACTTCAGGCAGGTGCCGGAGGCGGGTGCGCATTATCAGGTGGCGCTCGCGTATTCTGTGCGCGGCGACATAATGACGGTGCACCAGCCCGTCTATTACGACCCATGGCCAATGTACGGTCCTTGGGGACGGCCGTACTGGGGTGCGTGGGGCGGCTGGAGCGGATACGGTCCATGGGGTCCGACGGGTTACGTCGATCAGAGTTACCCAGTGTATATCCACGCGCTGCAGATTCGCATGACGGACCGCGCGACGGGCCGCGAAGTCTATAAGGTGATGGCGGTGAACTCAACCGATGACGCCTCGCTTTACGGCGCAATGCCGTATCTCGCGCGCAGCGCGCTCGCCGACTTCCCGCTCGGCAACGGCACGGTGCGCACGGTGACGATTCCCGTCGATAAAAACGGCGACATGGGCAACGAGGCGTCGGCGTCGCTCAATTCGAACGAGCGAGCGCTGCCGCCCGCCGCCGCGAGCGCACCCAGGGCCGAATGATCTTGCGCGCCAGGTGCCATCAATGAACGCCGGATGTTCCGGCAATAATTTCCGTTGGCTTTCGGCGTTCATTAACAAAGACAAAGTACTATTCATGAATGTTTCATGAATAGCTGTCACGCTTGATGGCATGGGGTTAGCCGTCCCTTAGGGCGATCCGCAATATTATGCAGATTCCTAAGAATCGGGCTATATTCGCGGGCATGACAAAATTGTGTCCGCCCCTTCTCAAAGCCGTTCCAGCGCCCACTAAATGGGACGCGCGGCTTGCCCGCCGCCTCGTCACGCCGCTCCTCGGTACGCCGATCACGCCGAATCATCTGACCACCTTGCGCCTCGCAATCGGTTTAGGCGGCGCGTACTACCTGTCGCTCAGCCAGTTCTGGCTCTGTTCGCTCGGCGCGCTGCTGATTGCGCTGTCAAATTTCGTCGATCACACCGACGGCGAGCTCGCGCGCATCAGCGGACAGTCGAGTAAGATCGGACACTTTTACGACCTCGCGTGCGATGCGCTCGTGACCGTGCTGCTGTTCGTCAGCATCGGCTTTTACGTGCATGTGCACCATCCCGATCTGTTCGGGCCAGCGCAATGGCTGGGCGGCGTCGCGGGCGTGGCGGTCGCGCTGATTTTCTTCCTGCGCATGCGCATCGAGTCGATGGTCGGCAAGTCCGGCACCAAGCAGGCGTCGCTGGCCGGTTTCGAGACGGAAGACGTGCTGTATCTGCTGCCGCTCGTCACGGTGCTGAACGGCATGACGCCGTTCCTGTTCGCCGCCGCCATCGGCGCGCCGCTGTTCGCCGTATACGTCGCATTCGATTACGCGCGCGTCACGCGCCGTCTGCAACGCAGCGCGACCCAAACCACGAAGACCGCGCGTGGCAAAGACGGCAACGACTTCCAGGCGGTGAGATGAACGATACGGCAACTCCCTTCGGCACGACTTTCCTCAACCCGCAAGCGACGCAGCCAGTGCGCCCGAGCGCGCGCAAAATCAACGCGACGCTCAACCGCCGTCTCGCCGAGTTGAAGACGTCGGGGCTGCGCGGCGATTACGAAAAGCAGGGTTCGTTTCTCTATATCGAAGATTTTCTGCCGAGCGAATTCATCGAAAGGCTGATCACCGCTGTGAAGGACGTGACGCCCGCGATCAACCGCAACTATCTGCTGGGCCACAAGGCGGGCGGCAGCGTCAGCAGCCATACGATCGACAAGCTCGCGCCGTTCATCGCCGATCTGTACCGTTCGCCCGCGCTGATCAAGGGGCTAGAGACGATCACGGGCGACAAGCTGCAACTCTCGCCCGCCGACGATCCGCACGCCTACGCGCTGTATTTCTACTCGAAGCCGGGCGATCACATTGGCTGGCATTACGACACCTCGTATTACGAGGGCCGCCGCTACACGCTGCTGCTCGGCGTGATCGACGATTCCTCTTGCCAGCTCGATTACGAACTGCACACGAAGAATCCGGCGGTGCAGTATCCGCCGGGCGGCTTTGTATTCTTCGACGGCGACAAGCTGTGCGCCATCGCGTCACGCCGCTCGGCGAGAACGAGATGCGCGTGTCGCTCACGTTCGAATACGTCACCGACCCGAACATGAAGCCCTTCAAGCGTTTCATCTCTAACATGAAGGACTCGATCACCTATTTCGGCTTCGAGCAAGTCTTTCGCCGCAAGGGCGGCAATAACGGGAACGCATGAGACGCACCGGCACCTTTCTGCTGTCGGTTGGCGTGGTGCTGTTCGTCGCGCTGCTCGGCTGGCAAGGCTTCGGTTTCGTGGCGGCGACGCTCGCCGCAGCGGGCTGGAGTCTGGTCGCCGTGGCCGCGTTTCATCTCGTGCCGCTCATCGTCGATGCCGGCGCGATCAGCGTGCTCTTCTCCCGCAACGAGTGCAACGTCAGTCTGAGCGACGCGTTGCTCGCGCGCTGGTCGGGCGAATCGGTCAATAGCCTGCTGCCCGCCGGGCAGATCGGCGGCCCGATGCTGATGGTCCGCTACCTCGCGCAACACGGCATGCGCGTGCGCGATGCCGCTGCCGTCATCACCATCAGCACGACGATGCAGACCGTCGCGCAACTGATCTTCGCGCTGGTCGGCGTCGCGCTGCTGACGGCTTACGCGGCGGGCGGCTCCACGTCGACGCTGACCATTGCCGTGCTGGCGGTGATGGGCGTGATTGGTGCGATGATCTACGGTTTTTATCTCGCGCAGCGGTGCGGCCTGTTCGGCCGTGCGATGCGTTTCGCCTCCGGCATCGCGGCGAAGTTTTCCGCGAAGCTCGACTGGTCGTTGCTCGTCACGCGCGCCGAAGCGGTCGATGCCGCGGTCCACGAGTTGTATCGCGAGCGCGGCCGTGTGGCGACGAGCTTCGGCCTCAGTTTCGTCGGCTGGGTCGTCGGCACCGGTGAAGTGTGGCTCGCGCTAAGCCTGCTCGGCCATCCGGTCGGCTGGACAGAAGCGCTCCTGCTCGAAAGTCTCGGTCAGGCGATTCGCGGCGCGGCGTTCGCGATTCCCGGCTCGCTCGGCGTGCAGGAAGGCGGCTATCTGCTGCTCGCGAAAATGGTCGGTTTGCCGCCGGAAACGGCGCTCGCGCTGTCGCTCGTCAAGCGCGCGCGGGAACTGCTGCTCGGCGTGCCGGGCATCGTCTATCTGCATTTTATTCAAAAAGGTTGGCAGTGCCGCCGACTCGCGCGCGTGCCGGATATCGACTGATCACCCTCGAAGGGAAATAACCATGCGCGCAATCATTCTTGCGGCCGGGATGGGTTTGCGTCTCGTTCAGCCCGAAGGCCAACAGAAGCCCAAATGCCTGCTCCGTTTCGGCGAGGCATCGCTGCTCGAACGTCATCTGCACTTCCTGAAGGCCGCGGGCGTCGATGAAGTGGTCTTCGTGACCGGCTTCAAGAGCGAGCAGATCGAAGCCGAACTCGATGCCATCGACTGGAAGCCGAAAACGGAAATCGTCGTCAACGATGAATTCACGCTCGGCAGCGTGCTCTCCGCGTACACCGCGCGCGAGGCTATGACGCGTGGCGGCGATGTCCTCCTGATGGACGTCGACGTGCTCTACGACGAGCGCATTTTCGAGCCGCTGGTGGCGGGCGGCAGCGTGAACCGTCTGCTGATCGACCGCGATTTCGAAGCCGGCGACGAACCCGTGAAGCTGTGCGTGGAGAACGGCGTGCCGGTCGAATTGCGCAAGCAGGTGGCGGCGGGCCTCACGTACGACACCATCGGCGAATCGGTGGGCTTTTTCCGTTTCGATCACGCAACCGCCACACGTCTGGCCGAAATCTGCGCGGATTACGTGGCGAGCGGCCGCGCAAAGATGCCGCACGAGGAAGCCGTGCGGCATCTTTTGCTGGAGAACTTGCACACCCCGTCCCACGTGTTCGATATCGCCGATGTGACCGGCGCACCGTGGATCGAAATCGATTTTCAGAACGACGTGAAGCGCGCGGCGGACGAAGTGTTGCCGTCGCTCAATGCGCTGAGTCAGTTTGCAGGAGCATCGCAACAATGAACGCACCCACACAAATTCCGGTTGGCCATTCGCGCACGCTGCGCTTGCGCGAGATGCTGCAAAGCAATCGCCTCGAATTCCTGATGGAAGCGCACAACGGCATCTCGGCGCGCATCGCGCGGGAAGCGGGCTTCAAGGCGATCTGGGGCTCGGGCCTGTCGATTTCGGCGCAATTCGGCGTGCGCGACAACAACGAAGCGAGCTGGACGCAGGTCGTCGACAACCTCGAATTCATGGCCGACGCGAGCGATCTGCCGATCCTGCTCGACGGCGACACCGGCTACGGCAATTTCAACAACGTGCGCCGGCTCGTCAAGAAGCTGGAGCAGCGCGGCATCGCGGGCGTGTGCATCGAGGACAAGCAGTTTCCGAAGACTAACAGCTTCATCAACGGCGAAGCGCAGCCGCTTGCCGATATGGACGAGTTCTGCGGCAAGATCAAGGCGGGCAAGGATTCGCAGAGCGATCCGAATTTTTCGATCGTCGCGCGCCTGGAAGCGCTGATCGCCGGTTGGGGCATGGAAGAAACGCTCAAGCGTGCCGAGGCCTACCGGCAGGCGGGCGCGGATGCGATTCTGATTCACTCGAAGCTCTCGAAGCCCGACGAAATCCTCACGTTCGCGCACGAATGGGCCGGCCGCGGTCCGCTCGTCATCGTGCCGACCAAGTACTACAGCACGCCGACCGATGTGTTCCGCCAGGCGGGCATTTCCTGCGTGATCTGGGCGAACCATCTGATCCGCGGCTCGGTCTCCGCGATGCAGGCCATCGCCAAGGAAATCCACGACAGCGAAACGCTCGTCAACGTGGAAGACCGCATCGCGTCGGTGAACGAGATTTTCCGTCTGCAGGATGCCGACGAGTATTCCGCTGCTGAGAACATCTATCTGTCCGCCGCGAACGAGAAGCGCAGCGCAGTCGTACTCGCGGCGAGCCGCGGCGCGGGGCTGGAAGCCGTCACCGCCGACCGTCCGAAGGTCATGCTGCCGGTCGCGGGCAAGCCGCTGCTGCGTCATCTGGTCGAGGCGTTCAAGAAGGAAAGCATCAACGACATCACCGTGGTCGGCGGTTATCGCGCCGATGCGATCGAGAAGGGCGGCATCCGCCTCGTCGTAAACGAGCAGCATGAGACGACGGGCGAACTCGCGTCGCTCGCGTGCGCCGTGAAGCATATGAACGGCGATACGGTCATCTCCTACGGCGACCTGCTGTTTCGCAGCTATATCCTGCGCGATCTGGTGGAGACGGAGAGCGACTTCACGGTCGTGATCGATTCGTCGCAAACGCCGCAGGCGGGCGAGCCTGCCACCGATTTCGCGTACTGCTCAACCGCCGACGACCGCGCGCTGTTCGGCCAGAAAGTGTGGCTGGAAAGCGTCGTGGGCGCGGGGCAGAGCCTGGCGGACGGCCGCGCGCCGCAAGGGCGCTGGATCGGTCTCGTCAACGTGCGTGCGGGTGCGCGCGAGCGGCTACTCGCGACGCTCGATACGCACGCTGGTTTCGACAAGCTCGACATGGCGGCGCTGCTCAACGCGCTGCTGGCGGTGGATCAGAAAATCGAAGTACAATACGTGCACGGCCACTGGCGCGGCGTGAACGACCTCGATGACTTCCGTCGCGCGGGCGACTTCGCGCACGGTCAGACGCCCATCGGCACGGAGAACACGCGTGATTGACGCCGCTCAGTTCGTCGAGGCCGCGCGCGAGCGGGGCTTCGACTGGTATGCGGGCGTGCCGTGTTCATTTCTGACGCCGTTCATCAACTATGTGCTGCAGGACGAGTTGCTGCACTATGTGTCGGCGGCGAACGAAGGCGATGCGGTCGCGCTGATCGCCGGCGTGGCGTTGGGCGGCACGGGCTTCGGCGGAGCGAAGCGTCGCGGTATCGCGATGATGCAGAACTCCGGACTCGGCAATGCGGTGAGCCCGCTGACCTCGCTCACGTGGACCTTCCGGCTGCCGCAGTTGCTGATCGTCACGTGGCGCGGCCAGCCCGGCGTGCACGACGAACCGCAACACGCGCTGATGGGCCCGATCACGCTGCAGATGCTGGAAATGGTGGAGATTCTGTGGGAGTTGTTCCCGACGGAAGCCGACCAGATCGGGCCGGCGCTCGATCGCGCGACGGAGTATATGGACAGCACCGGTCGTCCGTACGCGCTTGTCATGCAGAAGGGCAGCGTCGCGCCCTATGAGTTGAAGAAGACCGGCTTGTCGGGCGTGCACTCGGGCGTGATCGCCGCGCCTGTGAAGCGCTTCGAAGGCGCGCGCGTGTCGCGTCATGACGCGCTCGCGAAAGTCATCACGAAGACGCCTGAGGATTCGACCGTCGTGCTGGCTTCGACCGGATTCTGCGGGCGCGAACTGTACGCCATCGACGATCGCGAGAACCAGTTGTATCTGGTCGGCTCGATGGGCTGCGTCACGCCGATGGCGCTGGGTCTCGCATTGTCGCGTCCGGATCTGCGCGTGATCGCGCTGGACGGCGACGGCGCGGCGCTCATGCGTATGGGCGTGTTCTCGACGCTCGGCGCGTATGGTCCGTCGAACCTCATCCACTTGCTGCTGGATAACGGCGCGCACGAATCCACCGGCGGTCAGGCGACGGTTTCGCGCGAGATCGATTTCGCATCGATCGCGTCGGCGTGCGGCTATGCGCTCGCGCTCGACGGCGACGATATCGGCGTGATCGATCGTCTGTTCGATGCCAAAGACGTGGACGGGGACGGCGCACGCTTCGCGCGTCTGTCGATCAAGACAGGCACACCGGGCGACCTGCCGCGTCCGAAGATCGCGCCCGAAGACGTGCGCGCGCGCTTGCAACAACACCTTGGAGGCCGCTGATGCTGCTGCTCAATCCCGGCCCAGTCACGCTGAGCGAGCGCGTCCGCCAGAGTCTACTGCAAACCGATCTGTGCCATCGCGAGCCGGAGTTTTTCGATCTGCAGGATGAGGCGCGCAAGCGTCTGGTCGCGGCCTACGAACTCGATCCGGCGCAATGGAGCGCCGTGCTGATGACCGGCTCGGGTACCGCCGCCGTCGAAAGCATGATCGCGGGGCTGGTGCCGAACGGCGGGCGTCTGCTCGTCGTGGAAAACGGCGTGTATGGCGACCGTATCGCGCAGATCGCGAAGCAATACGGCATCGAACATGAAGTCGTGAAGTACGAGTGGATGCAGGCGCCGGATACCGATGCGATCGTTGCGCGGCTCGACGCGGACACGTTCACCAACGTCGCGATCATTCATCACGAAACGACGACGGGGCGACTGAACGATATCGCCGCATTGTCGCGTGCCTGCGCGTCGCACGGCATCGGCTTGCTGGTCGATGCGGTGAGCAGCTTTGGCGCGGAAGCGATCGATTTCAGCGACGGCGGTATCGCGGCCGTGGCGGCGACGGCGAACAAATGCCTGCACGGCGTGCCGGGCGCGGCGTTCGTGATCGTTCGCCGCGATGCGCTCGCGAAGGCCACGAGCCGGACGTATTACCTCGGGATCGCGCGGCTGGCGCAGTTGCAGGACGCGCGCAATACGCCTTTCACGCCGTCGGTGCATGCCTATTACGCGCTGGTCGAAGCGCTGCGCGAATTCGAGGACGAAGGCGGTTGGCACGCGCGGCATCGGCGTTATGCGGATCTGGCGGAGCAGGTGCGGGCGGGGCTGGCAACGCTCGGGATCGAGAGCGCATTGCCGCCGGGTGAATCGTCGGTGGTGTTGCGGGCGTATCGGCTACCTGCGGGCGTCACCTACGAAATCCTGCACGACGCGCTGAAAGCCAAGAGTTTCGTGATTTACGCAGGGCAGGGCGGCTTGTCGAAGGAACTGTTCCGCATCTCGACGATGGGGGCGGTCGACAAGGACGTGATGAACCGGTTGATCACATCCGTAGGCGAATTGCTGCGCTAAGCGTGGGCGCTGCTCTGATCAGGGTGCGGGCGAACGCCACGCTGCTCGCCCCTACTGCTTGCAAAAAATCGCCGTAATGAAGGGAAGGGCGCGACATGATGCACGTCCGCGTCGCTGCCCGCCCCGCGCGCACCTTCTGCGTCACTTCGTCGTCCCCGCCCCAGACGACCACGCCATACGCCGAATCGGCGATCGGCTCGCCCTTGCCGCGCTCGAACAGCGGATCGTCCTTCTGATACGCCACCACCGCATACACCTTGAAACCGTACACCGACCGCAGCGACACGCCGCTCGCCGGACGGAATGCGTTGACGGAATTCGCTTCGACGCGCATCGGCCTGGTCTGGATCAGATTGCTGGCGACGAGCGGCGCGATGAAATCGTGGCTATTATTGGGCTTGCAATCGAGTTGCGCTTCGATCGGCTGCGCGTGGGCTGAGACGCCGAGCGCAAGCAAACCCGGCAGGCAGCAAGGCGATACGAATGATTCGGGCAACGATCTTCATGGCAACGCGTTCTTCGAGACAGCCAGCACTTTAACGAGAATGCAAGAAAAGCGCTCAAATCGTCGAGTGAAACCGCGCGTGCCGCGTGCCCGAGCCAACAAAAAAGCGTCCTTCGCGCTGAACTGACCCCGCAAAGTTGGACAGTTATTCGGCTAGTGCCGTGAGGGCTGAGT
>LFJI01000417.1 GCA_001235855.1 Candidatus Burkholderia brachyanthoides | reverse complement strand
CCTACTTACTACTACCGTACTACATACACTACCGCGCCACATCTCGACTCTACCGTCGCGAAGGACGCCTCGGGCAAGGCAAGCGCTGCGGTCAGAACGGCGTGGTCGGTACGAGCATTCATGGATTCACTCCTTTCCGACAATATGCTCCGCGCCAATTCTTCAAAAGAATATCTATAATATTAATATGATCTCCTTCAGTTTTTCTGATACCCACGCCTTAGCGCCATGAAATCACTCGACCTCGACGTCCTTGCGATGATTGTCGCCTTTGCCGACACGGGCAACATCAGCCGGGCGGCGGAACTCGTGCATCGCTCGCAATCGGCGGTGAGCATGCAGATCAAGACGCTGGAAACCGCGCTTGGCAAGCCGCTGTTCGTGCGCAAGCCGCGCGCAGCGTGGCGCCGACGCAGGACGGCGAGGTGCTGCTTACCTACGCGCGGCGCATGATCGTGCTGCGCGACGAGGCATGGGCGACGGTGGTGCGGCCGGACGTGACCTGGCGCGTGGTGATCGGCGTGCCGGACGATTACGCGTTGTCGCTGTTTCCGCCGATCCTGAAAAAATTCTCGGCGACGTATCCGAAGGTGGAGATTCAGGTGGTCGGCCTGCCGAGCGTCGCGCTCGCGCCGATGGTGAAGGACGGCAGCGTCGATCTCGTCTGCGCGACGCGGGTGGGCGGCCTGTCCGGCGCGACTTCGTATGGCACGAGCCGATGGTCTGGGCCGCCGCTGGCGACACCGAAATCTGGAAGGAGTGGCTCTTGCCGATCGCGGTGTTTCTGCCCGGCAGCGTCGCGCGCGAGAACGCGATCCGAAGCCTCGAGCATGCGCGCATCGCGTATCGCATTTCCTATGAGAGTCCGAGCCTGCTCGGTCTTCTGACCTGACGATGGCCGAAGCCGGTCTCGCCGTCACGCCGCTCGCCCGCTGCGCGGTGCCGTCGCATTTCACGCTGCTCGGACCGGCGCAGGGCTTGCCGGAGATCGGCACGCTGGAGGTGGTGCTCGCGCGCAGGCGCGCAGCGCGGCGTCGCGGCGTCCGCCGTGCGACTTTCTCGCCGAGCGGATCATTGCCGAACTCAGGCGCTGATGGTGTGTTCGATGGCGCGCATGCGCTTGTCCGCCCAACTGCGCACGAGCCCGTTCGATACCACCAGCGGCAACGACGCCGCGATGATCCGGTACACGTCGTTGCGGCGGATCTTCGAGAGGCGCTCGGGGTCGAGCCACGCGTCGTTGCGCGCGAGCAGCACCAGCGTGTCGAGCCCGATCATGATCGGCCACAGGCAGGCGAGGCGCAGGCGGACCGCGCGGGCGGGAATCGCGAGCGTGTAGTCGACGGCATCGCGGTACAGCGCGAGCGATCTGCGCAGAAGCTCGAACAGCACCGACCGCGCGCGTATCGATGCGTGCGGGTCCAGCAGGTCACGCGGCGCGAGTCCGTGCTGGGCGAGCAGGGACGCGGGCAGATAGCATCGGCCGATGCGCAGGTCGCGGGCGCAATCGCGCAGCACGTTGGTCATCTGCAAGGCCTGGCCGAAGCGCACGCCGCGCGCGAGCATTGTCTGCTCCGGCGCCTTCAGGATGCCCGGCATGTGCGCGCAAGTCATCTTCGTCCAAAACTCGCCGACGCAGCCCGCCACCAGATACGTATAGCGATCGAGTTCGTCCAGGCGCTCCAGTGCGACGACTTCGCCCGAGGTTTCGTCGGGGAAGGTGCGCAAGTCGAACTCCATGCCGGTCGTGAGCGTGGTGACGATGTCGCGCACGGCGGCGGCATTGTCCGCAGCGAGTTGCGGCAGGATCGCGAGCGCATCGCCCAGGGATTCGAGCAGCGCGCGCTCGTCGGGCTGCGCCTGCGCCTGCTGCCCCGCTACTTCACCCGCGATTTGCGCGAGCGCGCCCTGGTCGGGCGTGCCGTTGACTTGCGCGCGCAAGGACAAGAGCAGATCGAGGCGGCGCGGCGGTGGAATCAGCGAGGTATCGGCGATGATGTCGGAGATGGTATCGGCGGCGCGCGCGAGCAGATACGCGAGACCGATGGGGTCGCGCATCGCCGGCGGCAGGACGCGCAGCGTCAGATAAAACGACCGCGAAACGCTCTTCAGAAGCGGGCCGAGAAGAACAGACCGGGGCGATGGATTCATGTGTCGGATCGGAGGGGGGCCCAAAGGCGGCCACGGACGGCCGGCCATGCGCGATGATGCGCCACCGGCATTGTATCCGTCAGGGCGGATTCGTCGTTCCTGCGCGCCCGCCGCTTTCGATTGCTCAGGCGCGTGCTTTGTTGCGCTTTGCGTGTGTCTTGTGCGGCACGCTCACGATCTCCTGGGCAAGGATCGCCATTTCCTCGCGCGCTTCATCGGCCGGGACGTGCTCCAGTTTCACCTGCGCGCTGCCAGCGCTTTGCAGGCGGAGTTGCGTCGCGGCGGCGTAGGAGAGATCGATCACGCGATCCTTCACGAACGGCTCGCGATCGTTGTACGCACGATGACCGATTGCGTCCCCGAGAGATTGCTTACGCGCACATAAGCGCCGAATGGCAAGGTGCGATGCGCCGCCGTGAACGCGTGCATGTCGCGTAGGACTCGCCGCTCGCCGTGCGATGGCCGTGGAAGCGCTTCGCGTAGTAGGTGGCTTTACCGGTTTCGCAGGGGAGGGGTGGCGGCGCGGCGTCCTGCATCACGGCATCGGATTCGACTGCGTGAGAGGCGCAACTAGTCCATTGCGTCATTGAATTGGCACTGGCCGAATTCGGCGTGAAGGATCGT
>LFJI01000416.1 GCA_001235855.1 Candidatus Burkholderia brachyanthoides | reverse complement strand
AATCGTTTCGGGGGAAAGTAAACAGTCCTTCCGGGCTCTTTTTGAACTGGCCTTTAAGAAACTCGCCGTAATCGGCGCGGGCGTGATCGGTCTGGAACTCGGTTCGGTGTGGCGTCGTCTGGGCGCGGACGTGACCGTGCTCGAAGTGCTGCCGCAATTCCTCGGCGCAGCGGACGAAGCGCTCGCGAAGGAAGCCGCGAAGCAGTTCAAGAAGCAGGGTCTGGACATTCACCTCGGCGTGAAGATCGGCGAAGTGAAGGCATCGGACAAGGGCATGTCGATCGCCTATACGGACAATGACGGTAACGCGCAAACGCTGGAAGCTGACCGCCTGATCGTGTCGATCGGCCGCGTGCCGAACACCGACAATCTCGCTCTGGAAGCCATCGGCCTCAAGGCCAATGAGCGCGGCTTCATCGACGTGGACGAGCATTGCGCGACGTGCGTGCCGGGCGTCTACGCGATCAGCGACGTGGTGCGCGGCCCGATGCTCGCCCACAAGGCGGAAGACGAAGGTGTGGCGGTGGCGGAAATCATCGACGGCCAGAAGCCGCATATCGACTACAACTGTGTGCCGTGGGTCATCTACACGGAACCGGAAATCGCGTGGGTCGGCGGACGGAACAGCAGCTCAAGGCCGAAGGCCGCGAGATCAAGACTGGCCAGTTCCCGACGATGGCCAACGGCCGTGCGCTCGGTATCGGCAAGGCAGAAGGCTTCGTCAAGATGATCGCGGATGCGAAGACGGATGAAATCCTCGGCGTGCACGTGATCCGGCGGACGCATCGGACTTGATCGCGGAAGCGGTGGTGGCGATGGAATTCAAGGCGGCGTCGGAAGACATCGGCCGCATTTGCCATCCGCATCCGTCGTTGTCGGAAGTGATGCGCGAAGCGGCGCTCGCCGTCGACAAGCGCGCTGAACATGCAAGCAAGCTCGACTTCGGGCAATCAAGGCATCGCATACGAAGGCGAGCGGTTTGACCCGCTCGCCTTCGTCACTTCGAACGGCAGAAGATGAACGTCACCGAATACTACGAAAACGAATTGCGGACGCGGGGTTATCAATCGGACGAGGCGCAACTCGCGGCGGTCGCGCGCCTGCAGCGATGTTACGACGAGTGGGTCTCGTACAAATCGCGCCGTTCGAACGCGATCACGAAGTTTCTGGTGCGGCCGGAATTGCCGCGCGGTGTATACATGTGGGGCGGCGTCGGGCGCGGCAAGAGCTTTCTGATGGACAGCTTCTACGCGGTCGTGCCGATGAAGCGCAAGACGCGCCTGCATTTCCACGAGTTCATGCGCGAGGTGCATCGCGAAATCGAAGAACTGAAAGGGCAAGCCGATCCGCTCGACGAACTCGCGCGGCGCATCGCCAAGCGTTACCGGCTGATCTGCTTCGACGAATTCCATGTCTCCGATATCGCCGATGTGATGATCCTCTACCGTCTGCTCGACCGTCTCTTCAAGAACGGCGTGCAATTCGTGACGACATCCAATTACGAGCCGACGACGCTGTATCCCGATGGCCTGCATCGCGATCGTCTCCTGCCCGCCATCGAACTGCTGCAGAAGAATTTCGATGTGCTCAATGTCGATGCCGGCACGGATTATCGGCGGCAGACGTTGTCGCAGGTGAAGGCGTATCACACGCCGCTCAATCAGGCTGCCAACGAAGCGCTGCGCGCGGATTTCGCCAAGCTCGCCACCGTCCCCGACGAAAGTCCGCTGTTGCATATCGAGAAGCGCGAACTGAAGGCGCTGCGGCGCGCAGACGGCGTCGTCTGGTTAGACTTCGCGACGCTGTGCGGCGGCCCGTGCTCGCAGAACGACTATCTGGAACTCGCGAACCGCTTCCACGCGGTGATCCTATCCGACGTCCCGCAGATGACGCCGCGCATGGCGTCGGAAGCGCGTCGCTTCACGTGGCTCATCGACGTGTTCTACGACCACAAGGTCAAGCTCTTGATGTCGGCTGCAGTGCCGGCGGAAAAGCTGTACGTCGAAGGTCCGATGGCGAATGAATTCGCGCGCACGGTGTCGCGCATCGTCGAGATGCAGTCTAAGGAATATCTCGAAGCGCCACGCCGTATCGCGGATACTTCGTTGACCTAATACGAGAATCAAAATTCGGCGTTTCTCCAATCCGCATAAGGCTTTGCCGGCATTTTCAAGATTCGGAGCGTTCTGATATTCCGGTTTCGGCGAGATCAGTATCGTTCATACCAATTAATCAGGCGAATATTGATTGGAGAACTCACCGTGAAGCCTTACCGCGATCTTTCCGACGAAGAATGGCAGATGGTTGCATCGCTGCTTCCCGAATTGCGTCCGCGTTCGGAATTGCGGGGGCGGCCGTTGGCAAATGCCCGTGCCGTGCTCAACGACGTGTTGTGGGTCATGTATAGCGGGGCATCGTGGTCCACCATGCCGCGCAAGTATCCCTTGTATCAGACGTGTCATCGGCGCTTCAAGGCGTGGCACGAGTCCGGCGTGCTGCTCAATGTGATGGCGCAGTTGTTCGGGCCCGCGGGTGAATCGCTGTATGCGCTGATGACCTTGCGCATGCGCGTGCCGGCCGAACTGCCGTTCCAGGACGCGGCGGAAACCTATGCGGATGTGCGGGAAATCGCGGCGGCGAACACCAACATCGGCACCCACGAACTCCAAACGCCTGCACGACGCGCAGCTTGATCGCGCAGATCGCAGACATCGCGCAATAAAAAGGTTCATCGAGCTTTTCTGGGGAACGCGGCGCGGATTTTCAGGAAGAAGT
>LFJI01000415.1 GCA_001235855.1 Candidatus Burkholderia brachyanthoides | reverse complement strand
TGACCTGCATCTGAACACAGATGGAGTGCTAATTCAATGACGCAATCGACTAGCATAGATATCAGGCTCAGCGGCACGTCGCAGTGTTTTCCCGCGCGGCGGCCCAATCAACTTTCCACAGGATACTGACCATGAACCTGCAACGTTTTCCCTGCTATCCGCTGACCTTTGGAACAACGCCCATCGTGCAGCTCAAGCGGCTTTCCGCGCATCTGGGTGGCAAAGTCGATCTGTATGCGAAACGCGAGGATTGCAACAGCGGACTCGCGTTCGGTGGCAACAAAACCCGCAAGCTCGAATACCTCATTCCCGAGGCGCTCGCGCAAGGCTGCGACACGCTCGTCTCCATCGGCGGTATTCAGTCGAATCAGACGCGTTAAGTGGCCGCGGTCGCCGCGCATCTCGGCACGAAGTGCGTGCTCGTACAGGAGAACTGGATCGATTACTCGGATGCGGTGTATGCCCGCGTGGGCAACATCCAGCTATCGCGCATGATGGGCGCCGACGTGCGGCTGCTGCCGGACAGTTTCGATATCGGAATCCGCAAGATCTGGCAGGACGCGATGGACAGCGTGTGTGATGCAGGCGGCAAGCCGTTTCCGATTCCCGCAGGCTGCTCGGAGCATCCATTGGGCGGACTTGGTTTCGTCGGCTTTGCGGAAGAAGTAAGAGAGCAGGAAGCACAACTGGGCTTCAAGTTCGACTACATCGTCGTGTGTTCGGTGACGGGTAGCACGCAGGCGGGCATGGTAGTGGGTTTCGCCGCGGACGGACGCGCGCGTCGCGTGATCGGTATCGATGCATCGGCCAAGCCCGAGCAGACGCATGAACAGATCACGCGTATCGCCAAGCATACGGCGGAGATTGTCGATCTCGGTCAGGACATCACGCGCGACGACGTGATTCTCGATACGCGCTTCGGCGGCCCGGAATACGGCTTCGCGAATGAAGGCACGCTCGAGGCAATCCGTCTGTGCGCGCGCATGGAGGGCGTGCTGACCGATCCCGTGTACGAAGGCAAGTCGATGGACGGCATGATCCAGATGGTGCGCAACGGCGAGTTTCCGGAAGGCTCGAAGGTGCTCTATGAGCATCTTGGCGATGCGCCTGCGTTGAGCGCGTATAGAGCTATATCTTCCGCAATGGATGATGACGCCCTTTAGCGCTGTCTGCGCCGGATGATCGTAGCATTCGCTTCCTCGACACGATTGATGCCGAGATGCACCATGTCACGATCACTTCGGCGCGCAACAGACTGATCGCGTGGCGCACGCCCTGTGTACCCGCGACCGTCGCCGCATAGTTGAACGAGCGGCCGTTGAACACGTAGCGCGCGCGTTGCGACAGTGCCTTCAATACATCCGTGCCGCGACGGATGCCGCTGTCCATCATCACGACGGTATGCGGCACGGCATCCGCGATGGCGGGCAACACGTCGATCGGCGATGCGCTGCCATCGATCTGCCGTCCGCCATGATTCGACACGATGACGCCGTCCGCGCCCAGTCGCGCGGCCATTGCCGCATCGTCCGGATGCATCACGCCTTTGAGGATCAATGGCCCTTGCTAGAACTTGCGCACGGCCTTGAAGTGATCCCACGACAGATGATCGCGCGTGGCGAAATCGCGCTTGACGGTGGGCGATAGGATCGGCTAACCGCGTTCGGCGCGCCAGTTCTCGAAATGCGGCATGCCGTGACGCGCAAGCATTTGAAAGAAGGTCTCGACGAGCCAGCGTGGGTGCGTGATGCCGTCGAACGCGAGCCGCGCGCTCGGCTTGAGCGGCGACGTAAAAGCCGTTCCTGAGATAGCGCTCGGGATTGACCGATACAGGCAGATCGACCGTCACCACGAACTACGAGATGCTGAAAGCCCGCGTGCCGAGCCAAATACGTTCCAGCAGCGCGGCGATGCGTCGTTCGTCACCCGGCATATATGCCTGAAACCAGGTATCGGGCGCGAGCGCGGCAACCTCTTCCATGCGGATCAGCGAGGCGCCGCTCATGATCGCGGGCACGCCACATATCCTTGCCTTGCGCAAACACAATATCATTATAGTAATACTACATCGCCGCCAGCCCGACCGGCGAGATGCTGAACGGCGAACGATAAGCCCGGCCGAACAGTTCTATGCCTTGATCGCGTTCAAACACCAGCTTTAATACACGCGGCATGAACTCGAACGCGCGAAACGCGTCGCGGTTATTGCGGATCGTGTTTTCGTTCTCGGCGCCGTTGGCGATATAACTGAAGAGTTGACGCGGAAGGCGCTTCCTGGTGAGCGCTTCGAAATCGTCGAGCGAGAGGACACAGCTCAGCTTCGACGGTGTGCGTGTCGTTGCCTGCGATTCACGTTGCGCATTCGGCGCGAGCATCGAATCGCCACTACGCTGCGTGCTCATGCGATATGCGCCTCGATCAGAAACGGGCCGTCCAGCGTGAGCGCATGCCGCATCAGATCGGCGAGTTCGTGCGTGGTCGTCGCTTGGCGGCTTCGATGCCCACGGTTTGCAGCACTGCGTCGGGTGTGAGCTTGCCCGATGCCGGTTCGATGCTCGAGCGCGCTTCGATGAGCGGAGTTTCGTCGCGCGCATGAAGGCGCTGCGCGAGCTACTTGAAGACCGCCGCGAGATCGTCGGTCGGCGACATGAGTGGAATGACTTCGACATTCGGATCGACGAGAAAATCCGGCTTGCCCGGATAGCCGAACATGGGCGTGAGTGTCCTGGCGCCGATCAGATCAGATCAGATCAGGTCGGGTAGCGGCAGCGCCTTACCGCGCCACCGCCCCCTGAGAACCGGACATGC
>LFJI01000414.1 GCA_001235855.1 Candidatus Burkholderia brachyanthoides | reverse complement strand
GTACTCGTACGCGTCAGCGAGGATATCGCGATACGGCATAAAGTAGTATGATCGCACCTTAATGAGTGGGGTCGGTTGCGGCCTGCCTGTCGTTCGCTAACAATACGCGATCCCCAAGCAAGCTATTCCATTCTAACGGTACATGGTACATAGCATAGTACATAGGAGCATTGATGACCCCGGCGAGCCTCATCGAGCAATACGGCCCCCGCGAATCGATGGAATACGACGTCGTGATCGTCGGCGGCGGCCCAGCCGGATTGTCGGCCGCCATCCGCCTGAAGCAGTTGGCGGAAGAAAAAGGCGTCGAAATCGGCGTCTGCGTGCTGGAGAAAGGGTCAGAGATCGGCGCGCACATTCTCTCGGGCGCCGTCATGGACCCGCGCGGCCTGTCCGAACTGATTCCCGACTGGAAGGAAAAAGGCGCGCCGCTCGACATGGAAGTGACCGAAGACCGCTTCCTGTTTCTGTCGCAGGGCGGCGCCACGCAAGTCCCGAACTGGCTGCTTCCGGACAATTTCAAGAACTACGGCAACTACGTCATCAGTCTGGCCAACGTCACGCGCTGGCTCGGGCAGCAGGCCGAGGCGCTCGACGTCGAAATCTTCCCCGGCTTCCCGGCAGCCGAAATCCTGTACGGCGAGGACGGTGCGGTGAAGGGCGTCGTCACCGGCAACATGGGCGTCGGCAAGGACGGCCAGCCGACCGAAAACTTCCAGCTCGGCATGGAATTGCAGGCGAAGTACACGCTCTTCTGCGAAGGCGCGCGCGGGCATCTGGGCCGTCAGCTCATCGATAAATTCAAGCTGAACCAGAAGTCCGATCCTCAGGTGTACGGCATCGGCATCAAGGAGTTGTGGGAGATCGATCCGGTCAAGCACAAGCCCGGTCTCGTGATCCACACTGCCGGCTGGCCGTTCGAGCCGGACACCTATGGCGGCTCGTTCCTATACCACATGGACAATAACCAGGTCGTGGTCGGCTTCGTGGTCGGCCTCGGCTATACGAATCCGTATCTGTCGCCGTTCGAGGAATTCCAGCGCTACAAGACGCATCTGTCCATTCGGCCGTTCCTCGAAGGCGGCAAGCGCTTCTCGTACGGCGCGCGCGCCATCACCGCGGGCGGCCTGATGTCGCTGCCAAAGCTGACGTTCCCCGGCGGTGCGCTCGCGGGCGACGACGCGGGATTCCTGAACGCGTCGCGTATCAAGGGCAGTCACGCGGCAATCAAATCCGGCAAGATGGCCGCCGAAGCCGCCTTCGACGCCGTGCAGGCCGGCCGCCAGAACGACGAACTGACGGCCTACCCCGAATCGTTCGAAAACTCGTGGCTCAAGACCGAGCTGTACCGCGCGCGCAATTTCAAGCAGTGGATGAGCAAGGGCCTGTATCTCGGCACCTTCATGTTCGGTCTCGAACAGAAGGTGATGAACGGCAACGTGCCGTGGACGCTGCATCATCAGCATTGGGATCACGAGATGCTTAAGCCCGCGTCGCAGTCCAAGCCGATCGTGTATCCGAAGCCGGACGACAAGCTCACCTTCGACCGGCTCTCGTCGGTGTTCATCTCGAATACGAATCACGAGGAGAACCAGCCCGCCCACTTGACGCTGAAAGACCCGAGCGTGCCGGTGAACGTCAACTGGCGCACCTATGCGGGCCCGGAGGGCCGCTACTGCCCGGCCGCCGTATATGAATTCGTCAAGGGCGACGACGGCAACGAACGCCTGCAGATCAACGCGCAGAACTGCGTGCACTGCAAGACCTGCGATATCAAGGACCCGACGCAGAATATCGTGTGGGTCACGCCGGAAGGCGGTGGGCCGAACTATCCGAACATGTGAGTGCGACGATAGTCGCGCTTGCGTCCCGTAAGCCTATTATTTTAAATAAAATAGCTTACGGTCAGAGTGTTGCCAAGGGGGAGGAAGGATTATTTTCCAAACCCAGAAACAGCACTCGAAACAGCACTCAGGTAGGAGAGCAAAACGTCTGAAGTACCGGACGAACAGCTGTAAGCAATTCCAACACCTATCACTCTGTGAGAAGTCGAGGAATTCATCTCGGAAACGAAAGTTTCAGGAGGACAATGATGTGTGTGAAAGCATCGTTTGGCCGACTCTCATCAATCATCCTCATTGCCGGACTCCGGTTTGCCTTCTGGTTCACAGTAGTGCTTCCAGGGACAAGCGTGACAAAGCAATGCGAAAGACGGGGTAGTTCCGTCCCTAGGGACGGAACTACGGGAGAACAAATAAGGACTTATTGCCGTCTGCTGTCTCTCATGTTCAAAAGTGTCAAAGGCAACAGCTCCTACCCGTTGCGCACGCAACATTATGTGGTA
Source organism: Candidatus Burkholderia brachyanthoides (assembly GCA_001235855.1). Classification (GTDB taxonomy): domain Bacteria; phylum Pseudomonadota; class Gammaproteobacteria; order Burkholderiales; family Burkholderiaceae; genus Caballeronia; species Caballeronia brachyanthoides. Next base: position 474 of record LFJI01000414.1, on the reverse strand, counting down.
ACGAAATCTTCAGGCAAGCCGCTCTGCGGTAACGCTTGAAGGAGTCTTTACCCCAGCCTCAACAGGGTGAAGGCGACGCAGCGCTGGAAGCTGCATCGATGATTGTTCCGGCATCTAGCTGTAAACGGCGCTGTGCGGAGCTTCCTGACAATGCACTCCTCCGGTAAGGGTACGCATCTGTCGTGAGACGATGCGTAGAGTCTGCCAGTCACACATGGCGGACAAGAGGCTAGGCTGGTTGGTATGTTGCGACGTGAGGTCGCATAGATGATTGTTTCACCTGCTAGCACAGGGATAGAGAAACCAGATGTTCCATCAGCCGTAACCTAAGGGCGCGCATGCATGGTTGGTAACGACCATGTGTGAAGCCGCCCTGACAATGTAACCTGCCCGCGGGAGCTGCAACGCTCCCGTGAGCAGGCGTTGTTCTCTGCCAGCATCAGGCGGAGGTGGTACTAGGTTGGGTAACAAGGT
>LFJI01000413.1 GCA_001235855.1 Candidatus Burkholderia brachyanthoides | reverse complement strand
ATGTGTTACCCCTGTCCTGACACACCTGTTACCCATGTCTCCGGTCTGTACAGTCGCGCGCATCCGCACCTAGCAGATACTGGCTCGCGTTGCCTTGCGGATCCAGATCGATCACCAGTGTACGTAGCCCTCACGAAGCGCTGATGGCGGCGAGATTGCAGACGATGGTGGACTTGCCCACGCCACCCTTTTTGATTGAAGACCACTCGACGCATCGGCGTTTTCATCCTCGGTAGTGTACGGTCGTGTTTTCGGCAGTGCGACGCCGGGTGCGGATATCGTCGCATTCGCGCATGAACGCGATGCGACGCGCCCCGCTGCGAACGCCGGCACGTGATCTTAGCGCAACAGAAATGGCAAGGATCGCGCCCCTTTGCTGCGCCTTAGGCGCGCGCCTTGCGAGCGCATCACGCGCACAATGCAGGACTGCCCTTGCGAGCCATCATGAACGACCCGACTCCACTCCACGCGCCATCGTGGCAGGACGTGATCACGCAGACCGAACGGGCGCTGACGTGCGGCGCCTTGAAGTCTTTCGCTACCGTGCAAAGCACCATCGAGGACGGCGGCGTGCGATTTTTCGTGCGGCAGGCGGCCAATCTCGCCCACAAGGAGGATGCGTCCCGGCTCGCCGCCAAATCCGCAGCCGATGCGGCGGCGCCGTGGCGCGATCCGTTCTCGCCATGCGAGGACGCATTATTGCGTGTCGGTGATATCGGGGCGCGGCACTTCCTCTTGCTCAACAAGTTCAACGTGCTCGAACACCACCTGCTGATCGTGACAACACGGTTCGAGGCGCAGGACGCGCTCACCGATGCAGACGATTTCGCAGCGCTCTTCGCGTGTCTCGCGCAATTCGATAGGCTAGGCTTCTATAACGGCGGCACGATCGCCGGATCGAGTCAACCGCACAAGCATCTGCAGATGGGGTGCCCTTGCCGCTCGACGGTCATCCGTTGCCTATCGCATCGTTCGTCGAAGCGGCGCGTGCCAAAGCGGTCTTTCGCGTGCCGCAATTGCGTTTTGCACATGCGGCCGCCTGGCTCGGCGATGGCGAGCGTATCGACGGCAAGCGCGCGTGCGAGACCTATCGGCGACTGTTGAGCGCCATCGGCATCGCCACGCGTGAAGTGTACGGCTAAGCGCATCAAGCCGCGCCTTACAACCTGCTCGTCACACGCCGCTGGATGCTTGTGGTACCGCGCGCCGAATCGCATGTCGACGGCATCGCGGTCAATGCGCTCGGGTTTGCCGGATCGCTGTTCGTGCGCGACGACGCGCAACGCGACATCGTGCGAACGCTCGGGCTGATGGAACTGCTGGTGCGCGCCTCGCGGACTGCCTGAGCATTCGAGCCCTTGAAAAAAGACTCCTGGGCCCGTATGTCGCCTTCCACACAACCGGAGTGCATCAGATGGGAAGCCGTCCTCAGTTCATCGACAATCTTGCGCGGGGCGCGCAGGACGCCGCTTCTTCACCGCCGCTCGACGACACCGCGCTGCTCGACGCCTACTCGCGCACGGTCATCGGGTCATCGGGTCATCGGCGCGCTCAAACGCGTGCAGCAGGCAGTCGTATTCATCGCAGTGGAACGCGAACTCACCGACCCGCGCGGCGCGCGCCGTCAGGTCGGCGGAACGGGCTCGGGATTCATTTTCACCCCCGACGGGTATCTGCTGACGAATAGCCACGTCGTGCATGGCGCCACACGCATCACGGTGACGCTCGCGGACGACGCTCGCTTTCACGCGGATTTCGTCGGCGACGACCCCGACAGCGATCTTGCCGTGTTGCGCATCGGCTCGCCGGAACCTTTACCGCATGTGGAACTGGGCGAATCGGGCAGCCTGCGCGTCGGCCAGATTACGATCGCGGTCGGCAATCCGCTCGGCCTTGCGCAGACCGTAACCGCGGGCGTTGTCTCGGCACTCGGACGTTCCTTGCGTTCAACTTCTGGCCGCATGATCTACGACGTCATTCAAACCGATGCCGTGCTCAACCCCGGCAATTCGGGCGGCCCGCTCATCAATTCTGCGGGACAGGTGATCGACGTGAACACCGCGATCATCTCCGGCGCGCAGGCCATTTCCTTCGCCACCGCGATCGATACAGCCAAGTAGGTCATCATGCAGATCTTCGCGCATGGCCGCGTGCGGCGCGCGTATGTCGGCGTGGCCGGCACTACGACGCCGATCTCGCGGCGTGTGCAGCGCTTCTTCGATCTCGCGTCGGCAAGCGGCGTGCATGTGATGGAAGTCGTGAAAGGCAGCCCGGCGGCAGCAGGCGGCTTGCGCAATGGCGATCTTATCGTCTCGGTGGACGGGCAGAGCACCGATAGCGTCGACGGCTTGCAGCGCGTGCTGGATGCATCGCGTATCGATCGCGTCGTGAAAGTCGCAGTGCTGCGCGGAACGCAGTTGATCGATCTCGAAGTGACGCCTGTCGGGCAAACTGGCTGACTTTCGCGCGCCACGACAGCACCTAAGGCGTAAGCTTAAGCTAAAGGCTCATCAGATGAGCCAGTCTGATGCGCAAGGTTTCGGCGTCGCGGCGCGTCTTAATGCTCGGCAAGCCGCCCGCCATCGATGCGCCGCCAGTACTCGGGCGCATCACGCAAGCGGGGGATCGCGCATCGATACGCCGCCCACCGACAAGCGTTTGAGTTCCGCCACCATCCGCTCGATATGCGCGAGTTCCTTCAGCGCATGGTCTTCCGCGCTCACGCTCCGTCCTCTCATGGCAAACTTGACTTAAAGGCCAGTTCAAAAAGGTCGCTCATCTCGGCTGAAGATGTTCCAGCAGACGAGTGAGCAGGCTAGTTTGAGGAA
>LFJI01000412.1 GCA_001235855.1 Candidatus Burkholderia brachyanthoides | reverse complement strand
CCGGATGGTGTGGCAGGGGGACAGCCTCAGCGCCGTCCCCTATGCCGATGCGCCAAAAACAAAAAAACGGTGACCCGGTCGGTCCCCCGAATCGCCGCCCGAAGCCGAAGGCTTGCCGCTTACTTCGCCTTACCCACATTGGCATTGGCGCTCGCCACCGCCGTCATATTGATGATCCGCCGTACGGTCGCGGCCGGCGTCAGAATATGCACGGATTTGGCCGCGCCCAGCAGGAACGGCCCGACCGTCACGCCTTCGCCGCTCACCATCTTGAGCAAGTTGTACGTGATGTTCGCCGCTTCCACGTTCGGCATGATCAGCAGATTCGCCTCGCCGGTCAGCGTCGTGCCGGGGAACGCCGCCTTGCGCACGGTCTCCGACAACGCCGCATCGCCGTGCATCTCGCCGTCGATCTCCAGCTCCGGCGCGCGTTCCGCGATCAGCTTGCGCGCTTCCGCCATACGCTTGGCCGACGCGCTCGGCACGCTGCCGAAGTTCGAGTTCGACACCAGGGCGACCTTCGGCTGAATCCCGAAGCGCTCGATTTCCCGCGCCGCGAGAATTGTCATGTCGGCGAGTTGCTCGGGCGTCGGCGTTTCGTTGACGTACGTATCGCTGATGAAGATATTGCGGCCCTGAAGCATCAGCAGATTCATCGCCGCGAAGTTGTCCGCGCCCTTCGCCTTGCCCAGCACCTGATCGACGAACGTCAAATGATCCTGATACGTGTCGATGAGACCGCAGATCATGCCGTCGGCGTCGCCAGTGTGAATCAGGATCGCGCAGATCAGCGTGTTGAACTTACGCAGCGCGGCCTTCGCGCCGTCGGGCGTCACGCCCTGACGCGCGGCGATGTCGTGATACGCCTGCCAGCTCCTCTGGTAACGCGAATCGTCTTCCGGATTCACGATCTCGAAATCGACGCCCGGCTTGAGCTTCGAGCCCATCTTCTGCAGACGCATCTCGACCACCGCCGGACGCCCGACGATGATCGGTTTCGCGATCTTTTCCATCAGCACGAACTGCGCGGCCCGCAACACGCGCTCGTCCTCGCCTTCCGCGAACACGATGCGCGCCGGCGCCGCCTTCGCCGCCGCGAACACCGGACGCATCACCATGCCGGTGCGATACACCGTGGCGCCCAAGGTCTCGCGATACGCGTCCATGTCCTTGATCGGACGCGTCGCCACGCCCGAGTTCATCGCGGCCTGCGCGACGGCCGGCGCGATCTTGATGATCAGACGCGGATCGAACGGCTTCGGAATCAGATACTCCGGACCGAATTCGAGCGAATGACCTTCGTACGCCTTCACGACTTCATCACCCTGATCGGTTTCTTCCGCGAGTTCGGCGATCGCGCGCACGCACGCGAGCTTCATTTCTTCGGTGATGGTCGTGGCGCCCACGTCCAGGGCGCCACGGAAGATGAACGGGAAGCACAGCACGTTGTTCACCTGGTTCGGATAGTCCGAACGGCCCGTCGCGATGATCACGTCCGAACGCACGCGCTTGGCTTCTTCCGGGCGGATTTCCGGCTCGGGATTGGCCAGCGCCAGAATTAACGGCTTGTCGGCCATGGTTTGAACCATTTCCGCCTTGAGCACGCCCGCGCTCGAGCAGCCGAGGAACACGTCGCAACCGTGCATCGCGTCGGCGAGCGTGCGCGCGTCGGTCGTGGCCTGATAGCGTTCCTTCGAGGCATCCAGATTTCCGCGCCCTTCATAGATCACGCCCTTCGAGTCCGTCACGAGCGTGTTCGACTTCTTCAGACCGAGATCGACGAGCAAGTCCAGACACGCGATCGCGGCCGCGCCCGCGCCCGAACACACGAGCTTCACTTCGTCGAGCTTTTTGCCGACCACTTTCAGGCCGTTGAGAATCGCTGCCGATGCGATGATGGCCGTACCGTGCTGATCGTCATGGAAGACCGGAATCTTCATGCGCTCGCGCAGCTTCTTCTCGATATAGAAACATTCCGGCGCCTTGATGTCCTCCAGGTTGATGCCACCGAGCGTCGGCTCGAGCATCGCGATCGCCTCGACAAGTTTGTCCGGATCGGTTTCATCCAGTTCGATATCGAACACATCGATGCCCGCGAACTTCTTGAACAGACAGCCCTTGCCTTCCATGACCGGCTTGGCCGCGAGCGGGCCGATGTTGCCGAGGCCGAGCACCGCCGTGCCGTTTGTCACGACGCCGACCAGGTTCGCGCGCGAGGTGTACTTCTGCGTGTCGAGCGGCTCGTCGTAGATCGCCATGCACGCCGCCGCCACGCCCGGCGAATACGCGAGCGAGAGATCGAGCTGATTGGAAAGCGGCTTGGTCGGAGTAACCGAAATCTTGCCAGGACGCGGATTTTGGTGATACGCGAGAGCGCTTTGCTTCAGTTGTTCGTCCATGATTGACCTGAGACGTTTGGGAATTATTTGAACTGGTTCACACGCCGGTAACCGCTCAACATTGAGTGCGGGGGTGTGAGTCTATGGACCAATGTTGTCGATCGTCCGACGCGCCGGATAAGCGCTTGCGTGCCGCGGGCAAGGATGAAACCGGCGGCCGGAGCCTTGTTATTTTTTTGGGACGTTGGGACGATGAGTGTACACCGCCCGGTTCAAATGACGTGCAGCAGCATTTGCGGGGGTTTTCGTCGGACGATGCCGCGCGGATTCGCCGGCTTTACGCGAGTTCCGCGCCGCGTTTCTCGGGAATCGGAAAGAGTGTGGCGAGCACGTCTAGTCGATTGCGTCGTTGAATTAGCACTCCATCTGTGTTCAGATGCAGGTCATGGGAAAATGAATCTGACGGATACGGAACAGCAACTGCTGTTGGCGGCGCCTAGCCGAA
>LFJI01000411.1 GCA_001235855.1 Candidatus Burkholderia brachyanthoides | reverse complement strand
GACAGATAATCCTGAACGACGGCTCGCTTGAATCGCGCGCTGTGCCTGCTCATGATCCCTCCCCCCAATCGTTGGATGCGCGTCCAACGATTGGGGGCAGTTAAGGACGCGGGCTTTCGGGCTTTTTCTTTTTGCTGCGCGACTGCGGCGACTATGTATTGCGCGCTCAGTCGTCCAGCAAGGACAGATCGCGCACCGCGCCCTTGTCCGCCGACATCACCAGCTTCGCATAAGCCTTGAGCGCCGCCGACACCTTGCGCAGACGCGGATTCGCCGGCTTCCAGCCCTTCGCGTTCTGCTCTTCGCGGCGGCGCGCAAGTTCGTCGTCCGGCAGCAGCACGTCGATGGTGCGATTCGGAATGTCGATGCGGATCTTGTCGCCGTCGCGCACCAGACCGATCGCGCCGCCCGCCGCCGCTTCCGGCGAGCAATGGCCAATCGACAAGCCCGACGTGCCGCCCGAGAAGCGGCCATCGGTCAGCAGCGCGCACGCCTTGCCCAGACCTTTCGACTTCAGATAGCTCGTCGGATACAGCATTTCCTGCATGCCGGGGCCGCCCTTCGGGCCTTCGTAGCGCACGATCACCACGTCGCCCGCCTTCACCTGATCGTTCAGGATGTGCTCGACGGCTTCATCCTGCGACTCGACCACGTGCGCCGAACCTTCGAACACGAGAATGCTTTCGTCCACGCCCGCCGTTTTCACGACGCAGCCGTCCAGCGCGATATTGCCGGTCAGCACGGCGAGGCCGCCTTCCTTCGAAAACGCATGCTCGTAGGAACGGATGCAGCCCTCCGCGCGGTCCGTATCGAGGCTCGGCCAGCGCGTGTTCTGGCTGAATGCGGTCTGCGTCGGAATGCCGGCGGGACCGGCCATGTAGAACGTCTTCACTGCTTCGTCTTCCGTGAGCTTCGCGTCCCACTGCGCGAGCGCGTCCTTCATGGTCGGCGCATGCACGGTCGGAACGTTGGTATGCAGTTTGCCCGCGCGATCCAGTTCGCCCAGGATCGCCATGATGCCGCCCGCGCGATGCACGTCCTCGATGTGGTACTTGTTGGTGTTCGGCGCGACCTTGCACAACTGCGGCACGCTGCGCGACAGGTGGTCGATGTCCTTCATCGTGAAGTCGATTTCCGCTTCGCGCGCAATCGCCAGCAAATGCAGAATCGTGTTGGTAGAGCCGCCCATGGCGATATCAAGCGTCATCGCGTTTTCGAAGGCCTTGAAACCGACCGAGCGCGGCAGCACGCGCGCTTCTTCCTGCTCGTAATACTGACGCGCCAGTTCGACGATGCGACGGCCCGCGCGCTTAAACAACTGCTCGCGGTCCGCGTGCGTCGCGACGACCGTGCCGTTGCCCGGCAGCGAAAGGCCAAGCGCTTCGGTCAGGCAGTTCATCGAGTTGGCGGTGAACATGCCGGAGCACGAACCGCAGGTCGGGCACGCGGAGCGCTCGACTTCGGCCACCTGCTCGTCGGTGTACGACTGGTCGGCGGCGACCACCATGGCATCGACGAGGTCGAGCTTCTTCAGTTCGATGGCCTTGGTCTTCGAGTTGGCGAGACGCGTCTTGCCCGCTTCCATCGGGCCGCCCGACACGAAGATCACCGGAATGTTCAGGCGCATCGCGGCCATCAGCATGCCGGGGGTGATCTTGTCGCAATTGGAAATGCAAACCATGGCGTCGGCGCAATGCGCGTTAACCATGTATTCCACCGAATCAGCGATGATGTCGCGGCTCGGCAGCGAGTACAGCATGCCGTCGTGGCCCATCGCGATGCCGTCATCAACGGCAATGGTGTTGAACTCCTTGGCGACGCCGCCCGCGGCTTCGATCTCACGCGCGACGAGCTGACCGAGATCCTTCAGGTGCACGTGACCCGGCACGAACTGGGTGAACGAGTTGACGACGGCGATGATCGGCTTCGAGAAATCGTCGTCTTTCATGCCTGTGGCGCGCCACAGGGAGCGCGCGCCCGCCATGTTGCGGCCGGCGGTGGAGGTTTTGGAACGGTATGCGGGCATCGTGGGTGGTGTGGTTAATCGCTGAAAGAAAGCGGGCCAGCGGAATAAAGGCCCTCGCGCCCGTCCGAACAACCTCTTGAGTCGCTATCCGGGCAAAGGTGGAATTATCCCATATCCGCTTAAATGCGCGCTTTTATGCGGTTTTCGGGTGGATTTGAGCTGGCTTCCGGCCGGTTCACGAGCACTTTCTCTGGCCGCGGGTCACACAGGCTGTCCGCGCTCCAGCCGCCGCCGAGATCGCCGAACAACGCGGCCGCATCGACCTGAGCGCTACGCGCGCCGCCGTCGAAAATTGTCTCGCTCGCGCTGCCGCCCAGCGACCACACACACATAGTTCGCGATATTCAGCAGGCCCGCGAGTGGCGACTGCGTGAAGCCCGCCAGGGCCGACAGCGAGATGGTCGGATAGTACGCGGCGACCGCCACGCCGATGGCCTCGTTCTGCGACGCCATCTGCCGCTCGGCCACGGCGATATCGGGACGGCGCTCCAGCAGCGTCGACGGCACGCCGGCGGGAATCTCGGGCAGGGCAGGCAGCGTCGTGCCGTGCGCGATATCGAGCGCTTCTGGGTTACGCCACCCGGCGAGCACGGCGATCGCATGCTCGTACTTCGCGCGCGACACGCCCAGCGCGATCAGACTCAATTGCGCGGTTTCAAGCTGCGTGCGCGTGGTGATCAGGTCCGATGGCGGGATGGGATGGTATCTGCGACCGACTGGTTCTGCGTCACGCGCAGGGATTCCGTGTAGGCGTCGACCGTGGCATGTTGCCTCACGGGAGGATGTTACTCCCGGCTAATTGTCATCGACGCATCGTT
>LFJI01000410.1 GCA_001235855.1 Candidatus Burkholderia brachyanthoides | reverse complement strand
TTGCTCATCATCGGATCGATACGATCAGCTTGAAGGGGCGCGGCAAAAGGAGCTACCATGTCTCCGGTCTGTACAACGGGGTTAAGGCAAGGTTACTTAGGCGCCGCCAGACGAAAGAGGCGGCAACGGACAAACCGAACTTACTACCACCACCGACTACCCCGACTACCGCTACCCCGACTACCGCGCCACATCTCGGCTCTACCACACCAACGCCGCCCCGCTGATGGCGCTTACGTTCTCGGACCGCTTCGATCTGCGTCGCACGTATTTCCTCGTTTGCTGGTATCGCCGGCATCGATCCGGCGCAGGGCACGCTCGGTTCGGCGGCATGGGCGAAGTATCTGGTGGACTTCGGCATTCAGTGGGAGCTCGACGCGCGCGAAAAGCCCGCCGACTGGCCGAGCGGTTTATAAGGGGCATCAACACGAAGTGGCCGACCGAAAAACCGCCGCTGGACTATCGTACTGAAGTCTTCGCGCTCAATGCAAAGCTCGCGGATGCCGCCTACGCGTTGTCGCGCAAGGTCAAGCTGAGCGACAGTGCGGACGCCCAGGTGGCGTGCGCGAAATTCAACTATGCACCGGCCAACAAGCCGCTGAGCGTGATCCAGTGCGGCACGCTGGCGGGCAATACCTGGTGGTCGGGCAAGTACATCGGCAAGCGGGCGCGCAACTGGACCAAGCTGCTGACGGACGGAAAGGGCGTCTATTGCACGACGCAGCAGGAAGACAACGCGACCTATGAGGCGCTCAAGCGCGCGGCGAGCACGCGCCGGGTGGATTTGTCGCGGATCGCGGTGTTACGCACGGGTTCGGATTTCGATCGCCCGTACGAAAGGCAGACCGCATCCGACAATCTTCTGAACTATTTGGCGCAAGACGGTTTCGCGCCCACTATTCAGAATTTGTATTTGACCGGCAACCCATTGGTGCAAGAGATCGTTACACATTGGGGCGCATGGCGGAAAAGCATTATGCCAGCGGCCTCCCGCGAAGATCAGCGTCGCGCGCCGCGCAGCGCCGTCACCATCTCTTGCAGATGCTGCGGCGTGGCCTCTTCCGGCGCGATCGGCTCGCCGACCGCGAGCATCAGACGCGTTATCGCGCCGCGATGGAATCGGGCGCGGCCACTGCTCATTCTCATCGTGCGAAAACACGCTGCCCCACAATCCGCGCAGCGCCATCAGCACGACCGGCACGGGATGCCGCCGCAGAATCTCCGAAATGCCGTGCTTGAACGGGTTGATCTCGCCCGTGCGCGTCAGCTTGCCTTCCAGAAAGATGCAGACGAGATCGCCCTCGTCCAGTGCCTGCGCGCACTGTTGATAAGCGCGTTCGAGCAGCGCGGCGTCCTCGTGCGCGGGCGCGATCGGAATGGCTTTCACGCGGCGGAACATCCAGCCGACGAGCGGCGTTCTGAAAATGCGGTGATCCATTACGAAGCGGATCGGCCGCAGGCTTTCGGCCATGGTAACGACTGCATCCACGAAACTCACGTGGTTGCACACCAGCACCGCCGCGCCGTGCGCCGGAATGCGCTCGGCATCGACCAGACGGATGCGATAGAACGTGTGCACCAGAATCCACGCCATGAAGCGCAGCAGAAATTCCGGCACCAGCGAGTAAATATAGGCCGCGACTATAGGCCGCGACGACCACGTTGAGCGGCGCCGTCGTGAGGAACAGGCCGGGAATGCCGACGCCCATCGACGTGAGCGCGAGCGCCATCAGCGACGACACGATCATGAAGAACGAGTTGAGGATATTGTTTGCCGCGATGATGCGCGCGGTGTGTCGGCTGGCTGCTCGCCTGAATCAGCGCGTAGAGCGGGCACGCTGTAGAAGCCGCCGAACATTGCGAGCAGGAACAGGTCGATGAGGATGCGCCAGTGTGGCCACGCGAGCAGAAATTCGCCGACGCCGAGCAGCCGGCCCGCCGGCGCGATGCGATGGCTCGCGAAGAACAGATCGATCGCGAACACGCTGATGCCGATGGAACCGAGCGGCACCAGCCCGATCTCCACGCGCTTTTTCGAGAGCCGTTCGCATAGCAGCAAACCCGTGCCGATGCCGATGGAAAACGTCGCGAGCAGGATCGTCACCACATCGGGATCGGCGGACAGCACGTCCTTCGCGAGTTGAAGAACGAGGTAAGGAAGGTCGCGCCGACGAACCACAGCCACGAAATGCCGAGCAGGCTCAGAAACACGGTGCGATCCGACTTGGCGAGCTTGAGGTTGCGCCACGTCTCCGAAAACGGATTCCAGTTGATGCGCAGATCCGGCTGCGACGCCGGCGACTCCGCGATGTAGCGCGCGCGAAGCGGCCGATCAGCGTGAACACGAGACACGCCGCCGCGAACATGATCGCGCCGTGGTCCGGCGAGCCCGCCGCCGCGCCGCCGACGATGGTGCCGATCAGGATCACGACGAAGGTGCCCATCTCGACCAGCCCGTTGCCGCCGACGAGTTCCGAAGGCTCCAGATGTTGCGGCAGACAGGCGTACTTCACCGGGCCGAACACGGTCGAATGCACGCCCATCAGGAAGGTGCAGGTGTAGAGCAAGGGCGCGCTTGTGCAGCAGGAAGCCCGCGCCGCCGATCAGCATCACGACGATTTCGAACGTCTTGACCAGCCGCGCGAGCGTGGCCTTATCTCGTATTTGTCCGCGATTTGTCCGAAAGTGGCCGAAAGCAGGACGAACGGCACGATGAAGATCGCGGAAATCAGAAACGCGGCCGTGCCCGGATCGACGCCCGAGAGAGCTAACGTCAAGAGTGGTGTATGAGCCGCATTGTGACAGTTGAATTCAAGCGACGAGTTTCTGCTGAACCGCTCGATCGTCTTGCCG
>LFJI01000409.1 GCA_001235855.1 Candidatus Burkholderia brachyanthoides | reverse complement strand
ATGGAACAGCCGGTTTTTCTACCCCTGTGCTAGCAGGTGAAACAATCATCTATGCAACCTCACGTCGCAACGCGTCGTTCAGCCAGACGGCTTCTTTATGAGGGTCGAGGGCGCCGTGCCAGATCAGCACCGGCAGGTGCGTGTTGTTGGGAACCCAGCCGTTCGGCGCGAGCATGAGAGACTCGCAGCGCGCGCCGGTGGTCTGCATATCGAGAGTTGCGTGAACCATGATGCGATTTCTCCTGTGTCGATGAAATCGCAGCAATGCATGTTCCCGTGCGGCTCACGCTAATATGGACGCAATGCGGCGCCGTTAACGCCCGTGCCCTCCACCCCCGAAGCCGATCCCGAGCGACACCAAAGGCGCCGCGCCGTAATAGCCAGGCCCGTAGGCATAGCCGTAAGCCGGCGCCGGAGCGGGCGCATAACCGTAAGGCGGTACCTAGTAGACTAGACGCATCCGCCGAGTCCTGCCGCCAACACCAACAACGCGCGGTGCCCTTGTTTCGTGTGAGTGATGTTTTATCTTCATATTCTTATTCCCACTCCCCGATTGCAGACGCTCATCCGCCGCTTACCAGCGGCGATAACCGCCGTGGTACGCATATACCAGTCGCGCCGGTTCCAGTAGCAATAGCCGTCCCAGTAACGATCGCCGTGCCAGCCGATAACCACGGCTGGCACGGCCGCCACGATCACGGGCGCAGACGCCACATACACCGGCTGCTGATAGACGACAGGCGGAGGCGGCGGCACATAGACCGGCGCCACGTACACGGGCGCCACGTACACCGGCGCTGGAATGCCGAATTGATCCCGAAGTGACCCCCGCTCTAAGTCTAAGTTATAGTGACTATAATAGATATGAATGCTGTGACGCACGGTGCTGTGACGTACGGTTGTAACGGCTCGTGAACGACCAAACAGTCGCCAGGATTGCTGCAATGCCGCACGAGCGGGTTGCGCGCGCTCGCCGCACCGTGGAATAGTTCGGCTTCTCGAAATATTTGCTCGATGCCGGGCGTGCTGTGCGCGTCGCCCCGGTATCTGCAGCAGGCGGGCGAGCCGCGCACGATCGAAGAACTGTCGAAGCATTCCTGCCTGCAACTCGTCACGATCTTCTTTCCGGTCGATCGCTGGGGTTTCGAAGGGCCTCAAGGGCGGGGTGTGTGGAAATCGAGTTGCCGCCTGGCCGCCTGCGCGTCAATTCCGCCGATGCGCTCGCCTCCACCGTCGCCGACGGGCTGGGGGCATCGCGCCGCTGACCGCGTTGTCGGCGCTCGCGTCGATCAAGAGCGGCGATCTGGTGCGCATCCTGCCCGAATGGGAGTTGCAGACCATGACCATCCACGCGATGTACGCGTCGCGCCAGTATCTCGACGCCAAGATCAAGACATGGGTCGCGTTTCTGCGCGAATACGTCGAAGCTACGCTCGCCAACAATGCCCTGAAGGCGTCCGGCGCACCTGTCCTGAGCGTGTTGAACGCCGTGGAACACGAAACGGCCGTCATCTTTTGGCGGGCCGTTTCATCGTACGCGGTCTCGGCTTTAAGCCGCGCCGCGCGCCGCAATCTGTGGCAGCAGCTTGCCGTCGATCATCGCCCGGACGGTGCCGACGACGAGGAGTCCGATCACCACATTCGCCGCGGCAAATAGTCCGAGCGCGAGCCATGCCACCGGTCCTTGTGTGCCACGTTCGAGCAGGCGAATCGCCATGGTCTCAATGCCGCGACGCCGAAGCTGAAGACCCAGTACGACGGCGTGAATGCTTGCTGACGAATCCACGGCAGAGACGCGAGAGCATCAGCGCCTGATACAGCCCGTACCCGAACAGCATGTAGGCGAAGACGTCCGGCGCGCCGTGTATGATGGCGAGATACGTCACGCCCGACCACCGGCGGCGCTAGCTGGATGCCGAGGCTCGGGCGCAGCGCTTCGGGAAGCGGCTCGTGCACCGCCGCGCGATGCAGCACCATCGATTCGATCGTGAGCCACGAGAACGCGCCCGCGACGAAGCTGGCCGCGACCGTCGGCAGATAAATGGCGGGCGTGGTCAGTTCGGGTTTGCGGCCGCCTTGCCACAGGCGTCCATGCAGCGTCCATGCAGATAGGCGCCGAGCGCCAGTTCGCTCACGACCCCGGCCACGAACAGGGCGACGCCCAGATCGCGCGAATAGGTCTGAACGGCTTGCGCGGCGAGCATCGTGGAGACCGGCACCAGCGCCGCGAACGAATACTGCACCGGGTGACGCAACTCGGCCAGCGCATCGTCGCGCCGGGTGAACCACTTGTGGCCGTAGGCGGCCATCGCGCGAGTCAGACGGCAAGCGCAGCGAACGTTAGCGCGCGCTGCTGGCAGGCCGTACAGCAGCATCCACAGGTATGCGCCGCCAAGCTCCAGGCGCCCGCCAGCGCCAACGCGCCGACCGCGATACCGAAAAACGCCAGCGGCATCGGGGCGCGGTTGTTTGCAGCTTCGTTCGTATCCATTGCCCTTCTCCTTGCTTGATCCGGAGGCGCATCGGGCCCGTCCGCCGTTGGAGAAAGCTTAGTAACGCGAGGCCGACGCGCCCATGTCGCGGCGTCTCGTTCGGCTGCTCGATCGTCTCAAACCGGCGTTCAGGATGCGCGTGTCGCGCTTAGCGAATCCGGCGGGAGGCTCAAGTTCCCAGCTCGTCACTTCGCGACGAACGCATCGATGCGCCGCGCGAGTTCCACCGGATACTGGAACATCAGCGCGTGGCCCGCGTCCGTCACGACATCGAGCGTCGCGTGCGGAATGATCCGTTCGAGCGCACGCGCATTCGCATCCGCTAGGGTCTGTTTACATTCGATGAAATGTGTTTACATCTTGTCTTTTGCATGA
>LFJI01000408.1 GCA_001235855.1 Candidatus Burkholderia brachyanthoides | reverse complement strand
TCCTCGAAAAGCTTCACCGACTTTGTTCGCGAATCAGTGGAACGGGACACTAGCTCTCCGATAGCTTGAGACCGCTCGGCAGATAAAACCCGCGCCGGCTCATGGCTTCGGCGACTGGAAAGCGGTCTCCTTCGAAGTAACCTCGTTTGAGGAACACCGGCTGCTCGCGCATGGGCCAGAAGAACTGCCGCGCACCGGCGCCCGCGTTCACCAGTCTCCGGCCGCTTCATCGGCATCGATGGGAACGTGGCCGTCCAGCACGATGCCGAACACCCAGTAGACGTTCTCCGCATAAGGGACCTCGAGCGGCGCGAGCGTGATGCCTTCGACATCGTGCAGCAGGCTTTCATAGCGCTGCCCCGCCTCACGCTTTCTCGTCATGTGTTCCTCAAGCCGCTCGACCTGCGCAAGGCCGACCGCTGCCTGCAAATTGCTCATCCGATAGTTCCAGCCCAGATCTTCGTGAACGAAGCGTCGTTCCGGCTGGAAACACAGATTGCGCAGGCTTCGGCAACGTGCCGCCAGTGCGTCGTCGTCGCAAAGGATCATGCCGCCTTCGCCCGAAGTGACATGCTTGTTGACGTAGAAGCTGAAGCAGGAGATATCGCCGGAGCTGCCGCACTTCACCCCGTCGTACGTTTCTCCGATCGCCTGCGCGACGTCTTCGATGACCGCGAGTCCATGGCGCCGCGCGATTTCGAGCAACGACGTCATGTCCACCGGTAGGCCGAACGTGTGGACCGCCATGATCGCGCGTGTCCGGCGCGTGATGAGCGCTCGATCTGCTCGACGTCCATGCTCCATGTGACAGGACATGAATCGACGAGCTTGATTCCGGCGCCCGTGCGGACGAGCGCGGACGCGCAGGAAATGATCGTGTGCGTGGGAACGCACGACCTCGTCGCCCGGCGCCAAGTTCCAGCGCCGCGCTGCCGTTGGCGACGGCGATGGCATGTTTGCGGCCGACATAGTTCGCCAAGGCCTGTTCGAATCGCTCGACGAACGCGCCATCGGAGGAAAGCCATCCACCTTCGATGCATTCCTTCAGGTATGGCCATTCGTTCGTTCCCGTCGAGCAAAGGTTCATTTACGGGAATCAAGGCTCGCCTCACCTAACTCGGAATGAACGAACTCGCTGGCATCGACATCGCCGCCCTGGCCGCGCGGAACGGATGCGAAGCGCGCCTTTTCCGTGTCGCCCATGAAAGGGCCTTGCTTGACCTCGATGAACGACGTGTCTTCCAGTACTTCGAACCCGTGGCCAGCCGCAGCAAGGAAGATGACGTTGCCGGCGTTCAAAATCCGGCTCGTCAGGAAGCGCCGGTCGGGGCTATAGATATCCGCCCGCATACGGCCCCGCCTGATGAAAAGCACTTCCTGCGTGCGCTCGATCAGGCGCGGCGCGCGGCTATGAAGATGCGCGCCGATGATCTTGCCCGCCGGATGCCCCATGACGGCGAGTTGCTGAGGAAACTCGTCGGGTGTCAGAAAGTGAATACCATCCTGTAGAAAAGAGGCGCGAATGACCATCGCGAGTGTGGCGCCGTTGAACGAGATCGCTTCGAAACCGGAGTCCTGGACGAGATCCCTGTTTAATGTTGCCGATAAGGCTTCCATCGATATCCCCGAAGAATGTCAGTCTGCCAATCGCTCCCGTTCTGCATGGGCCAAGACCCGGACGCGAGTCGACTGACGGCGTAAGGCATCCCTTACCTTTGCGTGTGAACCCAGCATAGCCCTGCGTCATACGCTTTTGCCGTCGTGTCCGAATTCGCCATGACATTGACGAAGCGCCGGCCGCTTCGTCAATGTCATCCAGCGCTATTGCGTCATACGGCTGCGCGACCGAAACTCCGTGGGCGAGGTGGAGAACGTCTTGCGAAAGATTTTCGACAGCCTCTCGCCACTGCCGAAACCGCTTCGACGCGCGATCTTGTCCACCGGCAGATCGCTTCCGGCAAGCAGTCTGCAAGTGTGCTCGAGCCGTGCGCGAAGAAGATACGCCGACGGCGTGACGCCTATTTCGCACTTGAACAGGCGTTGAAAATTGCGTTCGCTCATCGAGCACATCGTGGCCGCATCCTTGACCAAAATGGAGCCGCGTGCAGTTCTGTGCGAGCCAGCGTGCAGCCGCATGAATGTCTTCGATGACTGTCTCCGCATCCGGTTCCTCGAGCATCGAGGTCTCAGCAAACGCACGGAACGTGAGCGCCGCTCTTCACGCTCGCCACACACACTTTGCGCACATAGGCGCGGCGTCCTATCTCGAAGGCTACGACATCGCCGGCTGCGTGCACGGCCTGAAGCATTTCGTCGGCAAGTGCTGGAGACACGCGCTCATCCGTGCTCGTGCACAACACCCAGTCGTGTTTGAAAGCGATGTGTTGTGCAAGCTCCAGTCACGATGCACGGCCCAGTCGTCGCACCGCCTCGACGTGACGCGCGCCGACCAGCCTGGCGAATGCAACGGTCCCGTCGGTGCTATACTGCTATACGAGTCGAAGACATGAAACATAAGACATGAAACATGAAAGAAGACATGAAAGACATGACATGAAAGAACATGAAAAGCGAAGACATGAATGTCACCACACCATTGGATTATCGCTTCGAGACAGCCTGGAAAACTTGCCTCTTGGTTTCGCGTCAGGACGAGTACCGAGACTCCGCTCATCTCGCTTCTCCGCACTGGATGACCGTGGAGCTATCTATCCTAGTCTATTCGGCGTGAAGGATCGTTCCACTTGATCGGCTTCGGGTCCTTGTTATGCTCACGTATGTAGCGTAGCGCATCAGTTTGCGATCCAACTTCCTCACCGAGGTGATCACCGAGGTGAAGATGCCGTGTGCGATCACCTCGCGCTGGATGCGCGAGAACCC
>LFJI01000041.1 GCA_001235855.1 Candidatus Burkholderia brachyanthoides | reverse complement strand
ATGCAAAAGACAAGATGTAAACACATTTCATCGAATGAAAACAGACCCTAGCACTCGTCGGTCAGGGCGACGCTCAGTGGTCATCTGTTGCAGCAGCAAGTCAACAACCATTCACTCCTAGGCTGCCGACTCCCAACCAGGGCAAATCCAAAACCACCCGCCAAAGCGGTCGCCTATCGGCGCCCCACACCCCTAAACAGCGGCGCACGGCGCCGAAGGAGCACGAGCAACCCCACCAACGAAGCGGGCGTTCCTCCCGCACCCTCCGAGGCTCACCAAAGATCATATGTCGAGGGCGATTCGCGTGTGGTGATCGTCGACGGTTCGCGAATTCAAATGAAGTACCACCAAGGCAGATGGTTGAACGTGATGGTGATCACACTCTGATTTTCGACTTAACGTTTAGGATACCAAAACACGACAACGAAACACTTTACTTGCGCTGAGGCCGCGAAGCTGATTCGCCAGTCGCTCGCGGAGGTATTCAAGGGTGTGAAGCTCTCGGTCCGCAGTCGGACCTACAGCGGCGGCGCATCAATTTATGTGAGTTTGACAGATGGTCCGAACGCGGCGCAGGTTGAAGCCATTACGGGCGGATTCAAGGCGGCGTACTTCGACAGCCTGATCGACTATCAGGGATCGATCTATCACATGATGGACGGTCAACAGGTCTGCTTTGGTGCGAACCATATCGCGACTGTCCGCGAGCACAGCGACGCCGCAGTCCAATCCGCCATTGACCGCGTTTATCGGCGCTACAAAAGCAACTTCACCGAAAACCGCCTGATCGCGCCGACCGTCGATCAATTCCGCTCAGGCGATCTCTACAGAGTCCAACTCTCAGGGCTGCATTGGGACGGCGCGAGCAGCGTACAGACCATGATTCACGCGGTGCTCGCCAAGCAAAGCGATCGCCTCAAAGTGACCCATAGCAAGACCGCTTCGCGGAAATTCGTGACGCACGATGACGGCTACAGCTGCCTTTGTGGCGAGGGCTTTTCGGCCATGCCCCGCGTCGACCGCTTCGGACCCGTCGACGCCGACTAATCCAAAAAGGGAGGGCGATCGCGAATCCCGCCGATTGCCTTCCGTTTCATATCAACGTTGTTTCTAAACCGGCCAATGACCAACGCGGTACCTCTCTTCGCGTTACTCGGTTGCTGGCATTCTCTGGGAGCTTGAAAATGGATGATCGCAACGACTCCATCGACGTTCATAATAATATTGTCGAGCTTGACGGTGCAGCAACGTCACCTACGGAACTCGAAAACACTTTCGGTGGCGACAGCGCCATCGAGCAAGTCGCGCTGTCGCGCCTGAGTCCATCGCCGCGAAACGTGCGACGCAAAGCTGCTACAGGAATCGAAGGACTGGCGGACAGTATCGCCGCAAAAGGGCTGCTGCAAAATCTCGTCGCTCACCCGATGAAAGGTGCACGCGGCAAAAAGCCGAAGCTCTGCGTGTGCGCCGGTCAGCGCCGACTCGCCGCACTTCAAACACTCGCGGAACGTGGCGTCATCAGCGCAGACGAGTTGATTCCGGTTAGGGTCGTCACCGAGGCTGAAGCTGTTGCCGCATCGCTCATCGAAAATCACGTCCGCGAGCCGATGCACGGCGCAGATCAGGCGATGGCGTTTCGGATGCTGATCGAGGAGGGAAAAAGCGCAGACTACATTGCGGCGCTTTTCCCGGTCCCCGTGCTGACCGTGCAACGACGGCTGAAAATCGCCAACGTCTCGCCCAGGCTGCTTGACGTGTTCCGCGATGACGACATGAGCATCGAGCAGGTAATCGCGCTTGCGCTGACCGATGACCACGACTTACAGGAACAGTTGTGGTTCGACGCCCCGCAGTCATGGCTGCGTGATCCGTACCAGCTTCGCGCCGCGATCACGAAAGAAGAAATCGAAGTTCGCAACAATCCGCTCGTGGCTTTCGTGACGCTCGACGCCTACGAGGTCGCCGGTGGTTTTGTGCGTCGGGACCTGTTTAGCGATGGCGACAATGCCGGACACATTGGCGATGCTGCCGCGCTGTTGCAGCAACTTGCGACCGATCGTCTGATCGAGGTGGCGCAGACGATCGGTACCGAAGGCTGGAAGTGGGTTGAAACCCGAGTTAAGCGCGACTACAGCGAGTTGAGCACGTATGGCCGGCAGTCGTCTCACACGCGCGACATGACGAAGAAGGAGGAACGCGAGTTCGCCAAGCTGCAGAAGGCGCGGAACACTGCGAGCGATGAACTCAATGCCTACTACGACGACGAGTCCGGCGAGGAGGACGAGGAAAAGCGCGACGCGTTGGAGGAAACCGCGAACGCGGCGAGCGACGCCTGCGATGCTTTCGTCGAAAGCATGGAAACGTGGTCGCCCGAGCAACTCGCGAGCGGTGGCGTATTTGTGTTTCTGAACTACGCGGGCGAGGTCGTGATCGAACGCGGCTTTATAAAGCCGGAAGACATGCGCCGTCTAAGCTCCGAGCGCGGCACCACGGAGCCTACGGGCACCTTTGAGCCGAAGAAGAAAGAAAAACCCGTTCACAGCGAAAAACTCTGCCGACGCTTGACCGCGCATCGGACCGCCGCCGTTCAAGTTGAACTTGCTGCGCAACCGGGCGTTGCACTTACCGTTCTCATGCACCACATGATCCCAACCATCTTTGCGGACCATTACGGCCATATGTACAGCGGACGAACCCTTCAAGCGAAGTTTACCTGTGTGCATAGCAGCTTGTTGCGTGAGGCCGACGATTTGGCCGATAGCCGTGGATGGGAAAGAGATTGATGCGGAGCGCGCGAAGTGACAACGACGCTTCCGAAGAACAACGCCGAGCTTCTGCCTTGGCTGTTGCAGCAGAGCGATGACGTCACAGCTAACCTGTTTGCGTTTTGCGTCGCTGCCACCCTCGATAGTGTTTGCGGGACCGAGTGCGACCATCCTGTGAACACTTTATGTGATGTGCTCAATCTCGATACGAGCACGTATTGGAAGGCAACGCGGGAAAGCTATCTGAACCACGTCTCAAAAGGGCGGATTACCGAGGTCGTCAGCGCGACAGTATCGGCAGAAGCGGCGGCCCCGCTTGCGTCGAACAAGAAGGACGAAGCAGCGTCAATGGCCGAGCGGCTGTTGTCGGATACCGGTTGGATTCCGGAAATATGCTGGCAAAACACGATCCGTGTAAGGACGACAGCTTTGCCTCATCGGAAGTCGAGGAGCAGGAGTTAGATGAGGAAGGCTGCCGAGAAGAAATCGATGGAGACGTAGATCAGTGACACGCAGAGCGTAACGAGGGAAGGGCGGTCGCATGACCGCTCGGCCCTCAGATTCCTAAAAAACAAAATAAAAAGGCTCGAAGCGCGGCAACGCTTCGAGCCTGACCGTTCAACGTCGCAGGAAGTAGAACGAGTAGAACGGGATCCAATTAATCCCATTATATCGATGCCGCGATGAAACACCAAGCCAAAAACACCTTCCTCCGCGCCTGGTGGCGCTGCACGCCCGGAACGGGGCTTGCCAGTCGTTTCGCATGATCTGTCGGGCGTGTCTGCTCGTCGGATTCGGCCAGTCGCTCACGCCCTTGAATCTGCCATGCGCCCCGGCTTTCCGGGTCAAGGGACTTTCGAATACAAAGGGACTTCCATCCGGTCGGCGGCGGGAGTCGTGCTATTAATTACACACCTTTCCCCCTGGAGACGAAAAATGACGCACATAGTCAGAGTTGGTGTCGATCTTTCGAAATCGGTTCTCCAAGTCCATGCCATCGATGGGTCGGGAAAGGTGCTTGCGAATCGCGCTTTCAGCCAAGACAGGTTTTTCGAATGGTGCGTCGTCGCCATGGAAGCGAGTTCCGGTGTTCACCACATCGAACGAAGACTGACGAATTTCGGGCTGCAAGTGAAGATCATCGCTGCACAGTTCGTAGTGCCGTACCGAATTCAGGGCAAAACGGGAAAGAACGACGCCAATGATGCGGCGGCCATCTGCGAAGCAGCGTCGCGACCACACATACACGATGTACCGCTCAAATCAGCGCAACAGCAAGCCGTAACGAGCCTTCATAAAATCCGTGAAGGCCTCAAGGAAGAGCGGACTGCATGTATCAATAGGATTCGAGGGCTTCTCTACGAATTCGGCGTTATGCGCTCGCGCGCACCTCGAAACTTGCGGTCCTGTTTGGCCGACATCATCGAAGATGCGTCGAACGAATTACCGACGCTTGCGCGCCTGGTCATCCAGCGTGCCTACCAGCACTGGCTTGAACTCGAGGAGCACCTTGCATGGTGCGACGACCAGATCATCGCTTATCACAAAAGCGACGAACAAGTTCGACGAGCGGCCGAATTGATCGGTGTCGGAACCATTACAGCGTCGGCCGTAGTCGCTTCTGTGGGAGATTTTCGGCAGTTCAAGAGTGGAGCGCAATTCGGTGCTTGGTTTGGACTGACACCCAAGCAGAACTCAAGCAGGGGCAAAACCAATCTCGGAAAGATTACCAAGCGAGGTAATTGCTACCTCCGCAATTTAATAGTAGTTACCGCAAAGGCGGCTGTATTCACTTGCGAGAAGCGTTCCAATCCGACGTCGGTGTGGGTTAGAAAGCTCCGAGATCGTATCGGTTGGCAAAAGGCAACCGTTGCACTCGCTAACAAAAACGCTCGAATCTTATGTATGGGCGACGCTCGCCCTCGGTCGGAAGTTTGATAAAGTTTATGTAAGTCCCGATCCATTCGCCAACGCAGTGTCTCAGTCATAACGTCACGGCAGATCGAAAGCGAAGATACAGAACTGGTCAGACCGTCAGCAAACAAGCTCGTTATATGCTGCAGGCGCGAGATTGGCGCGCCTTTCGAATAGAGCCTTGCTGCGCGGTTTGTATCTGGGTCAGCGTGGAAAGTGCACGCATAAGACCGGACTGTAGAAGAAGAGCAGTCTGCACCATGTTCGCTTGTGTTCTTCGCGTACCGCGTGCTGTTACAGCATATTGATTCTTCGACCAATGCGCCACTAGAGAGATGACCTATTCTTGAGATCTTGCTGCAATCGGGAAGTCCCTGTAGCGGCATATCCTCGACCGCTTCGCGGCCTGCGGTATTCCACGATCCCTTGACCGCGCAGTTCGCGCAGCAGAACGGGCTTACCGCGACCGACCGAATCCGACGAGCAGACCCAACGAATCCCTTCGCGTGCTCCACGCCCCTTGAAGTGAGACAGGCGCTTACGCGCCTGTCTGAAGCGAACGATCTGCTCCCTCCCTCGTTCTCGGAGCAGCACCTTTGATGCCAAATTCTCATTTAAAAGTATTTACCAAAAATATATCTTGGCCACGGGCATCGGCGCGCCCCCTCTCGGTTCGGCAAGCTCTCCACTGACCGGCACCCTTTTCAACCGACAAAGAGGCTTGACGGGGGCGACGCAGGCCAAGGCGCGTCCTCAGCACGCTCAGCTGCTCGTCTGCAGCCGCGGTCAAAGTGCGCGGCTGCTCTGTCACCTGTGGAGCGGGCATTGGACGCACGCGTTGAATTGCTTGAATTGTTGCAATGGCGTCGAACATCGAGATGACGTCGCAATTTTCTGGGATTGCTCGAGCGCCTTGGCGAAGGCCGTTTCCCAGCCATGCCCCATCCCACGAGCAATTCCTTCCTCGGCGAGCGTCATAGCGATAGCGGAGCCGTCCGGCGCGACGTCGTAGCGGCGTGTTCCGTCCGGCGCGTAGAAGCTCTTCCCGGCGCAGCGTCGCGCTACTTTCCTTCACTTCTGCGTCGAGAGCGCGTGCGCGCTGCTCAGCGGCCGCGTGAGTAAGCTTCTGCGCAACGGCGTAGGTGAAGTCCACCGGGGACTGGAAAAGTTTCCGCAAATAGTTAATCGGGCGGGCTGCAGCCTTCAGGTGAGCCCACGTGTGCTCAACGACGTCGGATAGACGTTTGCCTGCTGCGGCGGGCTTCGACCATCAGCTTGAAGACCATGAATCGATGAATCCCCAGGCTCACCAGGCGTTCGAGATCCGACGGCAGCTGGCCTGGTTGTCTCTTTTGAGAGGAAGGATGGTAAAGATCTCCTTGTATACTACGGTCGTGTGCCACGGTGTCACTCGGGCTGGCAAATTCGCGGCGCACCTGGTCGCCGATTTCCCCCGGCTCCCCGTCTTCGCTTACATCGCGTGGCACGTCCGGTTGTTGTGCGGTCGGCACGAGCCCAAGCAGTTCCGCTGCGGTCGTTGTTAGATGCAGGTGGGCGCGTCCAAATTTGCCGTTGGCCACGTAACGGTTTTACTGGGCCCGTTCGATGAGCCCTGCGGCTTCGAGATCTTCGAGCCCGCGATAGAGCGTCCGCTTCGATTGCAATGCCCTCCCGGTTAGCAGGTCTCGGCCCGCGTAGACGGCTGCGAAAGGCTTTTCGCATCAACCGTGCGCGAGACCGGCAAGGGTGGCGCGGGCGCGCACTGGCAACTGCTGGATCTGGTTTGCCCGATGGACGGCGCGAAACGTCAGCCAAGGCAGATTGGTGTTGTCGCTAGTGAAAGCGATGAGTGCAGCGTGATCAGCGGCGTCGAGATGACCGACATCCTCGCCAGCAACGGAGTGTTGCGCGATCACGAGTCCGATTCCAAAAATCGAAGACGAACACTTGACTCTTGCGATCCTTGCGCAACACTCTGGGTTGTCTGCGGCTCGTTCCCGATTGCCGTCGGGGAGTGCCGCGAAAAGGGATGCGAAAGCGAAAGCAAGTCCTCTTTACTCAAAAGCCTTCGGATTGCCGTCCGAAGGCTTTTGTTTTTCTGCTAGGCGTATCAGTTCATATCCGTGCTCCGCCGGAATCCAAAATTTGGATTCGCATAAAATTAAGCACTTACTTAGCACTTACTTAGCACTTACGAATTTCGATCGGGGACGTTGGCCTCGTTGCCAAGGGCGAGGGACTCTAGGTGAGATCGAATTGCTGCCTGAATTGCTTGTGCCTGCTCTTCCGACTTGAATTCGATGCGCATCACCTTCCCTGCGCGTCGGAAGTCGCACCACACTGTTTTTCCGACTCTCACTTTGAACTGATCCACGGGTGCGGCGGTTTTTGTCACGGCTCCACTGGCACGAGCGAATCTCACAGCCTGAGTCTGATCATGCTTTTTCTCGGCGAGCAGCTGCACCGCCTCGACCACGCATGCGCCCTTTCCGCGCTCCGCGATTGTCGCCAACTCGGACGCCGCCATTGCTCCTAGAATTGACTTGTCTGCCTCGACAATCGACAGCGCATCTGCCGGCAGGCGGTCGAATGCGAGAAGCATGCTGACCTGCTGGAGGGGAGAGTTCGGTATGCGCGGCCACTTGAGCTTGCGACAAGTCCGGGTGGTTCTCCTGATAACGCTTGATGCCTGCGTACTTCTCGTAGTCGGTCAGGTCCGACTGCATCAGATTCGCGAAAAAAGCCCCGTCCGCAGCCTCCGACTCGCTTTCTGCAACCTCCCTAAAACGCACCGGGACTGTCGGTCGCCCGTTATCTTTGTGAGCGTCCCATCTGTGATGGCCGGACCAAATGTCCCATTCTCCGCCTGGTTGGGGGAGAACGACGACAGGGTGAATGAGCTTGTTATGGCGCAAGTTTTCGCGCAGTTCGGCGTACTTCTCGGGCGGCATGTAGCGCCGTCAACCCGGAACTTCGTGAAGCTTTTCGACGGGTAGTTCAACGCCCTCACCGCCGTTCGCTTCGCCTCGGACAACTGCGCCTGAAGCTCCTCTCTCTATCTGTCGTTGATACTCCTTCACCTCGAGGCGGAAAGCGCCGAGTTGCCCCGACATCGTGCTCGGCGGGCGCGCTTGGCCGGTTTCCGCGAGCGCATGCGCGACAGCCTCGGCCTTTTCGGCTGATTCCACGGTCTTGGCCTGCAGCCGTTCTTCGAACTTACTGACCATTGGCTTGCTCCTGCACCAGATTGAATTCCTGTTTCTCCAGCCCTTCCATCCAGAGGCCTTCGATCTGCTCTTCGATCTCGTTCACCATATCGTCGAACGCGTCGATGGTGCGATTGAAGAGGGCAGCTCCGCCCTCATACGTGTGCGAGTCGAGGTCGTAGATGGTCTTGAATTCCGTCGTCGACTTCTTCACGACATTGCTTTCAAACAACTCGGCGCGCCCCAGAAGTTCGGGGTAAGTGCCTTGAATCCATGAACTGACAATCTTGGTCGACGGAATTCCCTGACGTACCTTTGACAAGAAGATCTTGACGAACGCGAACGATTTGCACACTTCGCGCTCGCTTGCCAAGCTCTGGAACAGATCGGCGAATTGCCTGAAAAACGCTACACTCGAGGCATAATCAAGCGTCTCCGGCGGCAGCGGCACGACGATTCCGTCCGCCGACAAGAAACAGTTCGTCGCGAGGTAGGCGAGGGAAGGAGGGGTGTCGAAGACGATTACGTCGTATCGGTTCCGCAGATCTGGCATGGCGGCCTCGAGTACCGACCAGTACTCGAAATCGGGATCTTTCGATTGTCTGCTCGGGAGATAGAAAGTCGGCGCCGAACAGGCTTCGGACTCGCGAGGAGAAGATCCAAATTGTCCCAATAGGACGTTTGGATGGTGTCCGTCAGATATGTGTCGGTACCCCGTAGACGAACGGCATGACCGTCATGTCCTCGGTCACTTCTGCCGTTGGGACGTAGCCCATCAACGTCGTGCTTGATGCCTGCGGATCGAGATCGACCAACAAAACCTTGTGGCCCCTCTGTGTCAGGCCCTGCGCGATCGCGACACTGGTGGTGGTTTTACCTACACTACCTTTGAAGTTTCCTACGGCGACCGTAAATTCCCGGTTCCGGTTGTTCCCGGTCAGACGGCCGGTCGGGTATTCCCCGTTCTTGTTGCCGCGCGTGCACAAGTAATGGATCTGGGTGCGATCCATCTTGCAAATCTTTGCGAGCCGGGACCCCGTAATCATTGGAGTCTGCTTGCGCGGCCATGGCTTCAGAAGGTCGTTACGAAGCTGCGCGAGCATAGTTCAGCACGATCAGCGATTTCGACGAGCTGAGCTAACTCAATACGTCGTCGCAAGCGAGGAAGTTCTTTCAAGACCATGGCGCGTCCACCTGTTTTGGATCAGTCGACGAACTTCATCGATTTGAGGCTTGGTTCGTTGACAAGTTGTTGGTGCGCATAATAGCGGGTAAACCGAAAAATTTGAAAGGTTTACCTGAGGTACGTTGCCGTGAAGCCTAAGGCACGGCGAAATCGCACGTCTCTATTCGCCACGTATCCAAACCGTATCCAAACCCTCTCGTCACGGTATATATTGGGGTTCTCACGTAGATTCGATTGCGATTTCGTAGCGTATGGTTTGCGTCTGAGGTCGTTACGGCGTACGTCGAATGAATCAGGGGAGTGTGGAGGCGACCTTTCCGTGAAACAATGAGAAAAAATCGCACATACCGTAGAATCCAGCACTGATAAGGCTTTCCGCGCTTTCTAAGCGATTGTTCCACGAACATCTTCCCGGAAACATGTTCTGTGGCCGGAAAATTGCTAAATTCAACCGTTATAGACCGGAGCAATAGGCCTGTGCCAGCGGAATGTATTGCTTAAAACGTAAAGCGTTGTGTTTGACACGGTTACTTGGTGGTCGGGCAAAAAGAAACCCCTGAATCGAAGTGCAGGGGTTAGGCCGATGGGCCGCTATGCGGCCATTTGTTTGCCGTTGGGGGCGTCTGCTTCTGCGCTTGATCCCTGGCCGAGCAACCAGCCAGTCAGTGATCTTCTGGGCGTCGCTTGCCACCGATATCAACTTGTGCTTCTTATCGGCGAATTCGATCGGCGAATTCGCGAAGCCAGATCTGCAGGTAAGCAGCGTGGTTCGCCAGTTAGTCCGCAAGCCGCGGCAAACCGAGTGCAGCGCAGGTGAGCGTAGCAGCCATTTCCGCCCGGAGGCCCTCGGTCGCATAGTGGGTCGCGTCACGGGGAACGCGGTCGTTTCCCATGGTCGCGTGACCGAACTCATGCATCAACATCGCATAGAAGTCGTACTTGGCTCGCGAATGTCAATCGCGCCGGCATCCACGTCGAGTCGCCTGAAAGGCGATAGTACGCGCGCCCATCCGGACTCGGCTCGTGGTAACCCATACCGTCGTCGCGCATTGCTTGGAGGATCGCTTCCGCCGAAGTGACGGTCGGAGTCTCCACCTCCGTGCGGGCTTGTTTTCCGGGAGCCCTTCCTACCTGGGCCACGTTGAAGACAGCGGCCGCAACAAAGATCATGCGAGGCCGCTTGGTCTTCGGCTACCCATGCTCTGCCGAGCCATCCACGTCCGAATCGCTCGCCTGATCCTTCAACATCATCGACCGGATGATCGCGTGGACTTTTCGCCCCTGCGAACGTGGCCGCCCAGCTTCTTCGCCTCGTTGAAGGTGAACCAGTCGCCGCCCCAGCCGTTATTGCAAGCTACCATGGCGAGCGTGAAGAGATTGCCGCCTTTATAACGATGCCCGGATACGTAGTTCCGCGGCCGCAGTGCCGATGCGCTGGCGTGGGGCGCGTCCCACGTCATCTGCCACGGGGCTACGCCTTTCTCCATTGCGGCATAGAGTTGTTCAGCCAGCTTGTGTGCTGCCGATTGACGAGGTTCCATTGCGATCTCCTTGAGTGCGCTGTCGAGCGTTGAAAGTGCCCCTAATGCGTTGGCGGCCACGTCGAAGAAGATCTCGCCCTGAAACTTCGCGAGCCGATCTGCCTCTTCCTTGGTGAAGTACGGAATAACGCCCCTGTTGTACGTAGTACCATCGTAGAACGCACGACAGGGCTCCGAACTTTCATCCAGATGTACGCTTACTTCCCGAAACAGCATCCCCTCATGTGGAACTTCAGTACCCACGAGTCCAACGACTACGTCAATTTGCATGAGTTACATCGTCGCGCGCCCTAGCGAGACGATGAAGCGCTTTGGTGACGTCCGTGCATCCCTCGGACCGACTGGTCTCGATGATCAGGAATCGCAACAACGTATCGCCACTTTCGTTGAGCGCAGTCTCGAATGTTGGGGCGTTCGCACAATCGATCAAATGCGCGAACTCTCCGTCCGAATACGCTCGGAGGATTGCGCGCTGGCAACCGTTCAGCCAATCCTCAGAGGCCGTCGCCGTGATCGCGTTGAGGAAACCCATCACGTGCGCGAGGCTACCGCAGTTCGGACAGCGCCCAACCGGGGATGGGTCTCCGGGCGTCAGTACGCAATTCCCGACGTCCTCGGTATCTTTGGCTGGGCCCTGCCACGTGCAGCCCCTGCACCGGGAAGGCCAATGGTCGTCCAACATCGCCCTCTTGGTAGTTGCTGACCGCGTAGACCTGGTGAAAGCCCATTGCGACAGCGCAAGCGCTCGTTGCAGCGGCGTGGTTTTTCGGATGAGGCATGATGGATCTCCTCAGATGGCGTCCCTTGCGGGACCGGTGAAAGTAAGAGATAAGGTGTTCAACCCGCGTGCGGGTTCTTCTGAGGCGCGTGTTCGCTCATATCACGCGTGGCGCGCCGGAGGCGGACAAAAAAATGCCTCCGACCGGGAAGGTGGAGGCAGTTCCATGGACACGCTCCTTAAGAGAGGTGTGTCCCTACCAATTACGCGTAGTCTTCAGCGTCGAATGAATCCATGACAGCTTGGAATCCGTCCGGATCGCCGTCGGTATACGTGTAATCTGACACGATGTCGGTGCCGTTGCCGAGCACGAGCAGAATGTCGTGGTCGATATCGGTACCGATTTTGCCGATGCGAAGTAATGCTTCGTCGAGATCGAAGATCAATTCCATGGCGTCTTTCGCGGTCGTCACCGCGGTCAGCTCGTCGCCGTCAAAAACACCGATGACCTGAAACCCGCTGGCTTCGATATGTGCGATCAGGTTGGCGACGATCCGGCGTTCCAACTTGCCGTTGGCCGAGACCTTCTGACCGTACTTTCGCAATAAAAATGCATCGATCTCGAGATCGGGTACTTGAACAGCGGTTTGCATTTCGCTTTCCTTACGTGCCAGACGGCGCCTTATCCAGGGAATACACAGTTCATAGGTCGGTGTGCGATGCTGTCATGCTGCAGCACGAAGCCAGTCGATCGCTGTGCAGCGCCAGGTGAATTGCGGGTTGAGAGACCCGCGTGCGCCGCGTTCGGCCAGACCCGAGGTCGCTGCACGAACCCCGTACACGGATACACTGCAGCCGGACTGATCGCACTCGAAATCGAGCCGACGTCGACGGCGATCCGATAATTCCCGCAGTGCTGCAGGGTCTTGATCACCTCGGCGTTCTGCGGGATCGAGGCGTCGTACGATGCCGCGATTCGGTCGGCGTAGGCGTGTAACAAAATCTGTTCGTTACGATCGAGCAGGTGGCTGTACGCAACGAGCGCATACGCCATCGTTTCTCTCTCCTCGCGCGTCGTGACGCCGTACAAGCCGATCGAGGTGCCGAGATGATCGTGATCGTGCCCGACGAACGGGTCGGTAGCCGTTTGGAGCGAGAGATCGGCTCGGGTAAGGCTCATTTGGATGATTTCCACAGACATAGTGACTCCCTCCTGGTGTATTGCCCGAATGGGCGGTGAAAATAATTCGGGAGGTGTTCAAGGAAGAGCTGAAGTCGGGCGGGCACAAGAAAACCCGTTTATCCGAAGGATGGCGGGTCGTCCAGGGTGGGTTAACCGGCATTTACCGGAAGAGTACCGTACCGACGTCAATCGTCACCCAACCGATGCGATGGCAGAAGTGCGCGCCGCCGCGCGCATCCACGGCGATGTCGCCGACACTCGTGGAAGGTCAAACCTGACCGGAGAACTTCCGTTGTACATCGCCATTGGTCCACCAGGGCCGGGTGATCGTGTTGGTGAGATCAAAGACCGCCTCGAGATCCAACGCCTCGACTTCGGCGACGAGCTGGTACTCGCAGTTGCTCGCCGGCGCACGAAACAACGCGGCCGCGATGCGCGCATCGTCCTGAGCATCCAGCATCGCGACGTTGTGGGATGAAACACGCTTGTGCCGGTCACGGGTGTCCGTGAGGTGGTAAACGCGATACGTGGAACGACTGCGGGTTGCCGCGCAGTCGACCGGCGCGTCAGGCGTGGTTGTGTCGCCAGCTTCGATGATTCTATTTTGCATTGTCGCTCTCCTTGGGTTGGCCCTTGTCGGACCGGGTGAAAGTAGAGAGCAAGGCGTTCAAACCAGCGCGATTCCGATCAGACTGCTGACCAACCCCACGTTTTGGAAAACGTGGGGTTTAATGAGATGGT
>LFJI01000407.1 GCA_001235855.1 Candidatus Burkholderia brachyanthoides | reverse complement strand
ACGATGCGTCGATGACAATTAGCCGGGAGTAACATCCTCCCGTGAGGCAACACGGACCGCTGGGCCGAACACCGACAGCGCATCCGCGAAGCGTTGCGCCGGCAGCCAGCCCGCGGAATGCAGCGCGAAAATCGCGCGCCGCGCTTTAGCACGGATGCGGTTTCGCTCTGGCGCTGGAAGGCATGCAGCGCATTGGCCAGTGCCATCTCGGCGAGCCGCACCGCGATCCGCCGCGCGGATTGGGCAAGGCGTCCAACTGAACGGGGAAATCAGGACGAGATGTCATCACGTCCGCTCACTGGCGGATGGCGCGTGCCTCGGGCGATGCTGCCCGCACGCGGTTGAACGTCATTGTGAAAGCGGAGACCACCTGCTGTCCGCGCTCGCGTTTCCAGGCCGATGGCGCGACGCGCCGCCCACGACCTGATCTTTCCAAGCGTATGCCGTATTGCGCCACGGCAAAAACCGAATCTAGTCGGCGATGCCGGCGCGAGCGCCGAAGGCGAAGCACCGCTTGCAAGGCACGAAACGATCCCGGTCGGCGCTTCGCGAGACAATCCGGAACGCCGCGCCGCACCCAACGCGGCACGCATCGTTGCGCTACGGACACGAATCCCAATTAGTGCGAGTGCGCGCCATATACGACACAAGACACAACGACGGCGAGCGACCCACAAAAAAGCGCACGCCGCATGACGCGAATCATGCGGCACGGCTGAGCGTGCGGATCAGATCTGGACCATCTCGAAATCTTCCTTGCGGGCTCCGCATTCGGGACAGGTCCAGTTGATCGGAACGTCCTCCCAGCACGTGCCGGGCGCGATACCCTCATCGGGCAATCCCGCCCCTTCGTCGTAGATCCAACCGCAGATCAAGCACATCCAGCTTCTATATTCCATACGCAAACCGCGTCGAAAAGTCGATTGAAATTAAGACATGATGGTACCGTGTTGCCCTGACGATGCCTAGCAAGCTGCCCGCCCGCATGCTTCGCGCGCGCCGAAACATTGCCGTAAGGCATACGGCGTGCGGCTCACAACACTACCGGCGCGCCGCCGGAAAAAGTGCGCAAAGACAGCAGACGGGCGAGTTTAGGCCGCATAATCGAACCATAGTCGAACCTGATCGGGCGTGCCGCCACTTCTGCATCCGATGCCGAATTCAATGCCGCAAGTAACTGGCGTCCGCCCCGAGCCGAACCGAACCGTACGCACCGTAGAATCCGTACACACGGTACAAATCGAGCAATCCAAAACACAATGTCAGCATTTGCCATGACCGGCGATTCCCCACCGATCGTACTGACCTTCGGCCTCTCGGACCCCACCGGCGGGTCGGGCCTGCAGGCCGACCTGCTGACGCTCGCGAGCATGGGCTGCCACGGCGCCACCGTGCTCACTGGCTACGCCATCCGCGATTCCGCCACCTGCGACGAAGTCACCGGCCTCGATCCGGATACCGTCGCGACCCAGGCGCGCATGTTGCTTGAGGACATACCGGCGGTCGCCGCGTTCAAGATCGGCGCGGCGACGCGGGCCGAACTGGTGTTCGCGATCGCCGAGGTCGTGTCCGACTACGACGACGTGCCGCTGATCCTCGCGCCCGACTTCACTCTCGACGACGAGCACGTGCTCTCCGCCGACGAATTGCGTGAATCGCTCGCCGATCTGCTGGTGCCGCAAACCACGATGCTGATCGCTGACAGCGCCACGCTCTTACAACTCACGCAGCCGGACAGCGACGCCGAAGCGCCGACGCTCGACACCGCGATCTCGCACATCCTCGCGCAGGGCTGCGAGTATGTGCTCGCGATGGAAACCGGCACCCATCGACACGTGAACACGCTGTACAGCAAGGAAGGACAGGTCAGACAAGACATGTGGGACCGCGGTCTGCATCGCGTGATGGGCCTGACCGATACGCTCGGCGCGGCCGTCGCGGCCCTGCTCGCCAACGGACAGGAACCAGCCGAGGCCGCGCGCGAGGCGCAGGAGTACGTGTTCCAGGCGGCGCGCGCCGCGTTCCGGCCGGGAATGGGCGCGTATTTGCTGGACCGCTTCTTCTGGGCGCGCTCGAACGACACCGACGAAGATGGCGAAACCTCGTTGCTGCCCGACGAGATTCCCGGTGTGCCCGGAGAAGCGCGACACTGAAGTCAACCAGGGAGGCTTTGCGAACGCATGCCTTGCGAACGCATGCCGCATCGAATACAAGCCTGGCCCGCAAAGCGCGATTCGCGTCGGCTGCATGGGCTGGGGATTATCGAGTGCCTTCTCGTCGAGCTTTCCCGGTGAAGGCACGCATCTGGATTTCTTCACGCACGTCCTGACCCTGATCTGCGTCGAGATCAACTCCAGCTTTTTACAAGCCGCACCGGGACCAGACTTACGCGCACTGGGCCGAGAGCGTGCCGAATTCGTTCCGCTTCTCGGTAAAACTGCCCACCAAGTCGATCACGCACGATGCGCGGCTCGCCGGCACAGAATCGCTCATCGACGAATTTTTTCACTCGGCCGGACAATTCGGCGGCAAGCTCGGCTACTAGCTCGTGCAACTGCCGCCCAGCCTGCCCTTTGATCACGATCTCGCCGATGCCTTCTTCAAGGCGTTGCGCGAACGCACGCAGTTGCCGATCGCGTGCGAGACGCGTCAGTACGGCTGGTTCACGACGCAGGCGGCGGCGCTGCTAAAGGCGCATCGGATCGCCTATGTGGACGCCGATCCGATTCCGGACGAATGCGAAATCAGGCATCGCGCGGATACGTCGCTCGTCTATGTGCGGCTGCACGGGTCGCCCGAACTCTATAAATCATCGTACGACTACACCTATCTCGACGATGTCGCGCGTACGCTGCATGCGTATTCCACGCCAAACCGAACGCTGATTCCACGGCAAAGCGAGCAGGGATTC
>LFJI01000406.1 GCA_001235855.1 Candidatus Burkholderia brachyanthoides | reverse complement strand
AGCAAATCGCCAAAGAAGTAAATAGCTCCCTCATGGAGATTTTGAACTGGTCTCTTAGCTTTTGCTTTGTTCTGCCTTGTCCCAATCGAGCTTGCCACCGCTCTTGCCCGTCACCGAATACAACGCGCCGGGCGCATTGCGCGTCTTCTGGAATGCCTCGAGCGATTCGCCACGCATTGCCGCGTAGATATGCAGATTCGAAATGCCGGTCACTGCGCCAAGCTTCTCGAACATGAAAAAGATCACGCCGTAATGCAGCAGGCCACGCCAATCGTGACGTCGAATCAGTTCGCGCTCTTCTTCGCTCAACCCGGCTGCCTCGAAACTCGCTTCCTCATCGCGCTTGAAAAGATCGCGATGCTCAGGCTCCACCATACGATGCAGATAAAATCGTTGATGCGATACGCACGCACCGCCGTTTCGATCGAGAACGGATACGTGCCTTCGAGCTTCTCGACATCGGTCAACTGCACCGCCATCTTCCGGCGATGACGCTCGATTACCGCAGGCTTCGTCTCGCCGTCCTCGCCTTCGTAAATGGCCGTCGCGATTCCCGCCATCGACGGCAGGTAATAGCTGCGGTACTTGCACACCACGTTCGACGACAACGCACCGCGCATGGTGAGCCACATGATCACTTCCGCGCCTTCGTAACCGTCGAGTTCCGCGAATATTGAAGCCGGCGCGTTCACCGTGCACCTGATGCGACAGCCCGCCCGTCGCGAGAATCGCCACCTTGATATCTTCAAGATAACTTTTGATTGCGCGTCGCAATGCCTGACCGAGTTTGTAGAAACGCCGTGCGCTCGGAATCGGCAGTTGCAACTCGCCCATTTACAGCGGCACGAGTTTGAGCGGCCATTCGGGCTTGTGCGGGCCCAGCATCGACAGTGGTGAAAAGCAGCCCTGATCGAGCGCCTTGTTCTGGAAGAACGACATGTCGAACTCGTCCGTCATCAGCGACTGGCCGATGTGCGCGGCGAACTTCGGGTCGCCCTTGATCGGCGGCAGATCGCGTGCGCTGCCGCCTTCGTCCGCGACGCGCCATTCGGGACCCCCACGCCCAGCGTGAAGGCCGAGTAGTGATCGAAAAGAACGACGTGACGTGATCGTTATAGATAGTCACGACCACATCGGGACGCTTTTCGTCGAGCCATGCCGCGAGCGGCGCGAAGTTCTCGAAGATCGGCGCCCAGACGGGATCGTCGCGCTTGTTCTTGTCGAACGTGAAGCCGATGGTGGGCCTGTGGGATGCGGCGATGCTGCCGACGATGCGGGCTATGCGAAGCTCCTTCCGGTGTTCGGGCAAGCCGCGGCGCTGCGATGGCGCGTCGGACGGTTCGTTGCTCGAATATGACGATGCACCGGAAGATACCGGCAAGCGGCTCGGGAAGGGAGTTAGGCGTAAACCATGATCCGGCAGCGAATCGATACCTTCGATTCGCGCGGAATCCCCGTGGCGGTAGGGTTCCGGCGACGCCATGCGATAAACAAAACAGATGGCGGAAGAAAGAAGACGCAAACGGCGTCGCTCGAAGCGCGATCTCAGGTCGCGTAATCGCTGTTCGCGCGGTCGAGCTTGCGCCGCAGCGCCAACCACACCATCTCGACGAGCGCCTGACGTCCGCCGCTTACCGTCGCGGCATTCGCGTTCAGGTCGATGGTCTCCTGATCCACGTGCAGCAGCTTGCCGCCGCCCGCTTGTTGCGGCAAGCTAGATCTGGCACCAGGTCTCGAAGTAATACATGTTGCGGAACGCCTCGGCAATGGTCGCGTCCACCGTCAGCAGACCGTGATTACGCAGCATCAGGAAGCTCTTGTCGCCGAGGTTCGCCTGAAGACGCGGCACTTCGTGCGGCCGCGTGGCGATGCCTTCGTAATCGTGGTAGCCGATCGAACCGAGCACGAGCGACGCATGCTGCGACAGCGGCAACAAGCCCTCTTCCTACGCGTTCACGGCCGTACCGGCGCGCGTATGCGTATGCATCACGCATTGCGCATCCTCGCGCGCGGAGTGAATCGCACTGTAGATGATGAAGCCCGCGCGATTCACCGGAAACGGCGAATCGTCGCGCTTGTTGCCGTCGAGATCGATCTTCACAAGCGACGAAGCGGTGATCTCGTCGAACAGGGGTTGATCAGAAACAGATGATCGCGTCCCGGCAATCGAGCGGTCAGATGCGTGAAGATGAGATTGGTCC
Organism: Candidatus Burkholderia brachyanthoides; assembly: GCA_001235855.1. Lineage (GTDB taxonomy): Bacteria > Pseudomonadota > Gammaproteobacteria > Burkholderiales > Burkholderiaceae > Caballeronia > Caballeronia brachyanthoides. Next base: position 719 of record LFJI01000406.1, on the reverse strand, counting down.
AGCCATACACCGCGACAAGCCGATAACACGTGGCCAGATCGCAACGCACCTGCCATTCCTCGTCGCTGACCTTCCCTTGAGGCTCGGAATATCCAAAGTCTTGACCGGCTGATTCATGTCGAATGTCCTCGAGTAAGTGAATCGCTACTCTATCGTGCCTTAAAAAGCGCGCAGGCGTGACGACGTCGATTCCCGAAGCATACGGGGAACGGTCTGAAGCGCCCGGCGTTCCGCAAAGTAGAACGCCGGGCAGGATGAGACATGCGCGAGCTTTAGTCAGCCTGCGTCCACGCGCCGAAATGCGCGATATCGTCCATCGGCAGACGTGCGCGTGGTGCCTGCTCGCGTTCGGCTAGCGCTTCGGGCAAGCCCTTCGCGTCGCCGTGATGCGCAACCGAGATCATCGCGATCGGCGTGAAGCGCTCGGGAATCGCGAAGGCTTCGCGGAATGCGTTGGCGTCGAAGCCGCTCATGGAATGCGCGGCGAGATCCTTGGCATGCGCCTGAAGCAGCAGCGCCATGGTGGCCGTGCCCGCATCGTAGGCGGCGGTCGGATTAGCGGTGCCTTTCGCAGGCAGGGTATCCGCGAGCACCGCAAACAACACCTGCGCATTTGCATCCCACGATTGATTGAAAGGCACTGTATGGAGACATGGGTAACAGATGTGTCAGGACAGGGGTAACACTTCGGACGAATGGTTCGTCCGGAGTCGATCATG
>LFJI01000405.1 GCA_001235855.1 Candidatus Burkholderia brachyanthoides | reverse complement strand
TAAACAGATGTCCATATTGCTTTGCTATCCTAAATGATTTTGTGACATAGTAGTATTAAATGCTAGAGGGATGTCACTTCGGTGACGCGCGGCGTGCAGCGGGTCGCTCGCGTCCGTCGACTTCGGATGATGCGGCCTGATGTCGATCCGCCCATCAACCTTCAACCCGGCGCCGTCGATCCACGCCTGCAACTGCGCGCGTGCACAGACCGAGGATGCTTCGCGAAGTCCGGCAGGATCAGCCAGCCTTCGCCGCTCGGCGTCAGATGCGCGCGCGCAGCCCTTCGAGGAAGCATGCGTAGCATGCGACTGTCGGGATCGTAGATCGCATGTTCGATAGCCGAGCTCGGCTGCGCCGGCAGCCACGGTGGATTGCAGACGATGAGCGGCGCGTGTCCTTCCGGGAACAGATCGGCTTCGATCACATCGACTTGCTTCTTCAGTCCGAGTCGCGTCAAATTTTCGCGCGCGCAATCGAGCGCGCAGGCATCCACGTCCGTCGCCACGATGCGTTCCACGCGGTGCCGCGCAAGCACGCCGGTGCCAGTGCCGATGTCGAACGCGAGATCGGTGAACGGCAGCGGCTGATTCGCCACCAGATCGATGTACTTGCCGCGAACCGGTGAGAAAACGCCGTAATAAGGATGAATCCGGCCGCCCGTCGCGCCGATTTCCACGCCCTTCTTGCGCGCCGATCAGACCGAGCACTTCGCGCAGCGAGACGACCGACGTTTCGTCCGCCGGGCCGTAAGCCTCTTCGCAGGCCGTGGCCGTACGGACACCCGGTGCGCGACGCAGCGGAATCGCGTACTGCTCGTCTAGCGGCAGCACGAGCATGGTGAGCGTCCGCGCGTTGCAACTGTGCCAGGCGATGCAGATTGAAAGCATCGACAGGCGACGCGGGCGCAGACTCTTTCTTCTTGCGCGGCTTCTTGTCGATGCGCCGCGCCATTGCCTGCAATAACTGGCGCGCGTTCTGGAAATCGCCGCGCCAGAGGATCGCCGTGCCTTCGCAGGTCAGCCGATACGGGTGATCGGCGGTCATCTGGTCATCGCCGATTACGAAGCACTTCGGCGGCTGATTGCCGCTCTCCGAGCGCCAGCGGGCGGAACGGCTTTCGCCATCTTCTTCCTAGTAGAGACGAGACGGGGACGGGCTTCTTGAGTAGATGTGGATTGCACGTTTCGCCGATGCGCGAGCCGGCGGTGCGCCGGCTCTGAGTTGAGTGCAAGCATTTTGAGGCCAATTCGACCGTTCGGGCGCTTTGCCATTCGCCTGAGCACGATCGCCGCGTCGGCCAATGTCGCGTGCGCCCCGGTCGATCAGGCACAATCTCAGCTTTACTCTTACGCCGTCGCCCATGAAACTTCGAGTTTTCGCCGCGATCTGCGCGGCCGCGCTGTCCTCGCAAGCCTATTTCGTGCCGCAGGCGTGGTCCGCCGAGGCCACCGCTGTTGCCGGTGCGCCCGAGACGGAGCGCTTGGTCAGCGCCTGGGGTACCGCATTGCAGTCGATCCCGCAAATGGCCGACTTGCCGGCGCTGTATCGCGCGCCCGATGTGGCGGGGCGGACGGTGCGGCAAGTGATCTATCCGCAGATCGCGGGCAAGCAGATGCGCCTGCGGATCAGCAATCTATATGGAACTGGGCCGCTGGTCGTCGAATCGATGAGCGTCGCGCGCGCCGTGTCGGGCTCGAGCGCGGCGGTCCGCGTGAGCAGTGCGCGGCCAGTGCTGTTCGGCGAGCGCAAGAGCGTGAGCGTCGCGCCGGGCGCGCAGATCACGAGCGATCCGGTCGCCTTCGATGTCGCGGCGTTTCAGCCTCTGACGGTCAGCACCTTCGTCGGCAAGGAGCAGAAACTGGTCGCGTGGCACCGGATCGCGAGTCAGGTGAATTACGTTTCGGCGCTCGGCGACCATACTGACGACGCTTCGGCGGGCGCCTATCGCGGCAAATTCACCCAATATGCATGGCTGACCAACGTTTCGGTCGAAAGCCCGACGGCGCAGGCCGTGGTCGCCATCGGCGATTCGATTACCGATGGCATGCGCTCATCGCTGAACGCCAACCGGCGCTGGACGGATGCCCTTTCCAGGCGCATCGCGCAGGAGGGCGGCGGGCAGACGGCGGTCGTGAATGTGGGCATCAGCGGAAACCGGCTGCTGAGCAATTCCGCGTGCTATGGCGAGCCGCTCGCCAGCCGCTTCGAGCGCGATGCGCTGCGCCAACCCGGCGTGCGCACAATCGTCGTGCTGATCGGCATCAACGACATCAACTTCGCGGCGATGCCGGCGCGCGCGGGGCTGGATTGCGACGCGCCGCATACCCAGGTCACTGCGGATTCGCTCGAGCGTGGATATCAGCGCCTGATCGCGCAAGCGCATCAGCGCGGCATCAAGATATATGGCGCCACGCTGACGCCGGCGTCGCTGCCTACCGATCGCGAGGCGATTCGCACGGCGGTCAATGCGTCGATCCGCTCGAGCCGCGCGTTCGACGGCGTGGTCGATTTCGATCAGGCGCTGCGCGATCCGGCGCGTCCGAGCGTGCTGCAGCGTCGCTATGACAGCGGCGATCACGTCCATCCGAGCGATGCCGGCTATGCGGCGATGGCGGCGGCGGTGCCGGTGGACGTGGCCACCGGGCGCGCGAAGCAGACGCAGTAAGTCGCCGCCGAGCGCGCGAATGAGGGGGGCAATGAAGCGTCCGCAAAAAAAATTGCTTCTCCGCTTGTCATTCGCATCCGCTTCACCTAGTATTTCGCTCCTTGTCGCAAGACAAGGGCCGCCGCAGAGAACGGGCGACAAGGAGAAAAAGATTCTTCATAATTTTATTCTCTGCTGCTGATGCAGCGACGCAAAACGGAAGGAAGGTTGACCGGCTGGGGGTGCGGACGAAAACTTGGACTACCTGGAGGTAGTTCATGTACTCGTATGAAG
>LFJI01000404.1 GCA_001235855.1 Candidatus Burkholderia brachyanthoides | reverse complement strand
ACGGTGGTGTGGGAGGGGGCGGGCCGCGAGGCCTGCTGCCCCTCCCTATCCCGATCGTCCGCCAGGCCGCACGCCGGCCCGCATCCGGCGGCATCTGGCCGTTCGGCCGATGCCACGATTTACCGATCTTCTGAGACAATCTCTTCTGAGACAATCAAACGATCGGTTATCGAAACACCCTCATCGATTGACTTCCTTACTCGACTCGAAGCCGCATGTCCGCAAAAACGAAAGCCGAATCCGCCGCGACCCGCCGATCGGGCGCCGCCGTGCCCAGTGCCGACCGACCGGCCGAGCGCGCGGCGTGGCTGCGCTCGGAGCTGGAACGGGCTAATTACGCTTATTACGTGCTGGATCAGCCGGATCTGCCTGACGCCGAATACGACACGCTCTTCAAGGAATTGCAGGGCATCGAGACCGAGCATCCCGAGCTAGTCACGCCGGATTCGCCGACGCAGCGCGTGGGCGGCGAAGTCGCGGACGGCTTCACGCCGGTCGTGCACGACGTGCCGATGCTTTCGCTCAACAACGGCTTCGCGGACGAGGACATCGCCATGTTCGACAAGCGCGTAGCCGATGCGCTCGGCCATACGCCGGTCGAATACGCGTGCGAACTGAAATTTGACGGTCTCGCCATTTCGCTGCGATATGAGGACGGCAAGTTCGTGCAGGCGGCGACGCGCGGCGATGGCGTGACCGGCGAGGACGTCACCACCAACGTGCGCACCATCCGCTCCATTCCGCTAACGCTCAAGGGCAAGCGCGTGCCCAAGCGGCTCGACGTGCGCGGCGAAGTGCTGATGTTCAAGCGCGATTTCGAACGCCTGAACGCCCGCCAGCGCGATGCGGGGCAGCGCGAATTCGCCAATTCGCGCAACGCGGCGGCAGGCGGTCTGCGTCAACTGGACCCGAAAATGACCGCGCAGCGTTCGCTGTCGTTCTTCGCGTACGGGATCGGCGTGCTGGAAGGCGCGGACATGCCCGCTAGCCATGCGGACCTGCTCGACTGGTACAAGGAAATGGGCCTGCCGGTGAACGCGGAGCGCGCGGTGGTCGAAGGCGCGGAGGGCTTGCTCGGCTTTTTCGCGAAAGTCGGCGAGAAGCGCGACACGCTGCCTTACGACATCGACGGCGTGCTCTACAAGGTGGACAAGCGCGAGGAGCAGGACAAGCTCGGGTTCGTGTCGCGCGCACCGCGTTTTGCTCTGGCACACAAATTCCCGGCGCAGGAAGCGTTGACGCAACTGCTCACCATCGACGTGCAAGTGGGCCGCACCGGCGTGATCACCCCGGTCGCGCGGCTGCAGCCGGTGTTCGTGGGCGGCGCGACGGTCACCAATGCGACGCTGCACAACGAGGACGAGGTGCGCCGCAAGGACATCCGTATTGGCGATACGGTCACCGTGCGCCGCGCCGGCGACGTGATTCCCGAAGTGGTCGGCGCGATCCTCGAGCGCCGTCCCGCCGATGCGCGTGAATTCGTCATGCCGACCGAGTGCCCAGTGTGCGGCTCGAAGATCGAGCGTCTGCCGGACGAGGCCATCGCGCGCTGCACGGGCGGCCTGTTCTGTCCGGCGCAGCGCAAGCAGGCGCTCTGGCATTTCGCGCAGCGCCGCGCGCTGGATATCGACGGCCTCGGCGAGAAGATCATCGATCAGCTCGTCGAGGGAAACCTCGTGTGCACGCCCGCCGATCTGTTCAGTCTCGGCTTCTCGACGCTCGCCGCGCTCGATCGGTTTGCGGACAAATCCGCGCAGAACCTGATCGATTCTCTGGAGAAAGCAAGCAAAACCACGCTCGCGTGTTTCATTTACGCGCTGGGCATCCGGCACGTCGGCGAATCGACGGCGAAGGATCTCGCGAAGCACTTCGGCTCGCTCGATCCGATCATGGCCGCGTCCGTCGAGGAATTGCTGGGGGTCAACGACGTCGGCCCGGTGGTGGCCGAGGCCATCCACAATTTCTTCAGCGAAGAGCACAACCAGCACGTGATCGAGCAGTTGCGTGTCAAGGTGTCGTGGCCCGAAGAGCCGCTTGCACCGAAGGTGCCGCAGGGCGTGCTCGCGGGCAAGACGGTCGTGCTGACAGGCACGCTGCCGTCGTTCTCGCGTGAAGAAGCGAAGGAGATGCTCGAGGCGGCGGGCGCGAAGGTCGCCGCCTCGGTATCAAAAAAGACCGACTACGTGGTGGCGGGCGCGGAGGCGGGCAGCAAGCTCGCCAAAGCGGAGGAACTCGGGGTTCCCGTTCTCGACGAAGACGGCATGAAGAAGCTTTTGGAAGGAGTCACTCCATGATCCGCGAAATTCTGAAGATGGGCGATCCGCGCCTGCTGCATATCGCGGCGCCAGTCGAGCATTTCGACACGCCGGAACTGCACACGCTGGTGCAGGACATGTTCGACACAATGTGCGACGCCAACGGCGCGGGCCTGGCCGCGCCGCAAATCGGCGTCGATCTGCAGGTGGTGATTTTCGGCTTCGGGCATAACGAGCGTTATCCCGATGCGCCGTCGGTACCGGAAACGGTGCTGATCAATCCGATCATCACGCCCAATGGGCACGACATGGAAGAGGGCTGGGAAGGCTGCCTGTCCGTGCCGGGCCTGCGCGGCGCGGTGCAGCGCTTTTCGATGATCCGCTATCAGGGTTTCGATCAGTACGGCAACGCGATCGAGCGGCTGGCGGAAGGGTTTCATGCGCGCGTCGTGCAGCACGAGTCCGATCACCTGATCGGCAAGCTCTATCCGATGCGAATCACCGACTTTTCGAAGTTCGGCTATACGGACGTGCTGTTTCCGGGGCTGGACGCGGTCCGCGACGACTGATCGCCGCGTTTCGCATGGCGTGCCTGTCACAGGCGCGCCGCGATTCGGTTCACGTAAGGGCTGCTCGATACGACCGGCTTTTTCTTGGTGCGCCGAGCATGCTCAACAGCTTAGGGGTGCGAGTCCCCTGTCCAAC
>LFJI01000403.1 GCA_001235855.1 Candidatus Burkholderia brachyanthoides | reverse complement strand
CCCCCGGCGTTGGGGGATGGAGCCAGAGCTAGTGCCGGCGAAGGCGCGCCCGTATAGTCCACCACGAAGTTATAGTCCGTCGCACCATCCACATAGATGAGATTCGCCGACATGTCCTTCTGCGGCACGATATTGCCGTTGTTGTCGATCAACCCGATATGCACGTGCACGCGCTTCGACTGGTTGTTGACCGTCTGCGCCATCGCATACACCCAGTCCGCCGCCGTGGTCGCGAAAGTTACGACATAGCCTAGCCGATCGACTCCAGATCGTGGCCGTCGGGATCGAACACGCGCAAGGTGACCTTCATGCTCGCCGGCTGATCTCGCGCGGTGGTCGGGATCGGACGCAACTCGCGCCACGTCGTCTTCACACACCACATCGGTGCACGCATAGAATGCCTCGGCGCTGTCGTTGCGCTGCCAGATCGCATAAATGATGCGGCGGCCCGTCATGCCCACCGGAAGCTTGCATTGCAGTTTGTAGCGCGAGTTGTCGAGCGTGACGCTGTTGATTTCGCAGAACGGCTTACTATCGAGATCGGACCATTTCAGCGGCTGGTTGAAACCATAGCCGTCCTTCGTTATGTACAACTGGAAGTAGCGCGTGACGTGCGGCGCGGTGGCTTACCAGACGAAGGTGTAATTGCCGCTGAGATCGGTGGAGATGGTGGTCGCGGGCCAGTCGTTGCGCGCGAGATCCAGACCGTAGTAATTGGTCTTGCCGCCGCTGCACAAATAGCCGTCCGGCACGAAGGACTTGTGATCCCCGTTGGGCAACTGATTCACGCCCGTCCAGTCGTACAGAAATTGACGGCCCGGCAACGGCTGGCTACTGCCGCCTTGCACGCGGCGGACTTGGGGCTCTCCGGACCTTCCAGAAAGCACGAGTACACGCGGTTGATCGGCGTTTCGAGCGTTCCATGTGCCGATACGGCGCACGGGATCGTCAACAGGATCAACACCAGAAACGCTTTGCGGCTGACGGCGTGCATGAACATCCCCTTTTCATTGGCTGCGGATACGGGCTTCTGCATTCATCGATGGAACGACACGACGTATAAACGATTCGTATCGCCAACTTTCATGACGAGGCCAATCCATTCTAGTCGGCACCCTGAGAATGCGTTAGCACGAAGTTGTGCAAGGCAGCGGCGCATCGAATCGTTCTTCGCGGCAGTCACGCGGCCATGCGTCGCATCGAATGCCACGATTCGCCGCACGCTGCTTATCATGTCGATTATTCACGATTTCGACTCGCCGGGTATTCACGCCATGATCATCCGCCCCAAGCTCAACTGGTTCCAGCTTCTGTTCGTCTGGCGCGGTTCCGTGCTGCCGCAACTGCTGCCGCGGCTCGGGCTGATCTTCGCGCTCTCCATCGCGGCAATCTTCATGCACGATCACATGCGCAGCTATCCACTCGGGCTCGGCACGCCGCCGTTCGCGCTGGTCGGCATCGCGCTCGCGGTGTTTCTCGGCTTTCGCAATAGCGCGAGTTACGAGCGCTGGTGGGAAGGCCGCAAGCTATGGGGCGCGCTGCTCAATACGTCGCGGGTGCTGGCGCGGCAGGCGCTGTGTCTCATGCATCCGTGCGACGCGGCACAGGCGCGGCGCTTTCTCGGTGCGCTGGGCGCGCTGGCGCATGCGCTGCGGCATCAGTTGCGCGGCAGCGATGCGCTCGCCGATCTCGCGCCGCGCGTGTCGCCCGACCTGCACGCGCGCATCGCCGTGGCGCAGTACAAGCCCGCGCTGATCCTGCTATGGCTCGGCGAATGGGTTGCCGAGCGCAAGCGCGAAGGCGTGCTCGACGGCTACGCCACGCTCGCGATGGAGCACAACCTCAACGCGCTATCGGATGTGATCGGCGGCTGCGAGCGGCTGCTGGCTACACCGCTGCCCTTCTCGTACTCGGTGATGATCCACCGCACCATCTATCTTTTCTGCGTGATGCTGCCCTTCGGGCTGGTCGATGGCGCAGGGCTGCTCACGCCGCTGTTCTCGCTGCTGGTCGCGTATGCCTTCATGGCGCTCGAAGCAATCGCCGCGCAGATCGAAGACCCGTTCGGCATGGAAGAGAACGATCTCGCGCTCAACACGATCTGCGAGACCATCGAGGCCGCGCTGCACGATATGGCCGCCGACCCCGACTTCGAACGCGTGCCGAGCACGGCAACGCCCGCACGCGATTACATCCTCGACTGAGCGCATCGTCTTCTCGCGATACTGTTTGTTTCCTGATCGTCCAAGCGGATTTCACACGGTTTCGTCCATAATGCTCCCGCCTCTTTCTGGAGATTTGAATGAAACTGTTCTACAAGGCCGGTGCATGTTCGCTTGCGTCGCATATCGCTCTGCAGGAATCCGGACTGCCGTTTGAAATCGAAGCCGTCGACCTGAAGACGAAAGTCACCGCCAGCGGCGCCGACTTCACGAAGATCAAGATCAACGCGAAGGGCTACGTCCCCGTGCTGCAACTGGACAGCGGCGAAGTGCTGACCGAAGGCCCCGCGATCATGCAATACATCGCCGATCAGACGCCGGAAAAGTATCTCGCGCCGCTCGCCGACGCGATGGCGCGTTACCGCCTGCAAGGCTGGCTCACGTTCATCGGCACGGAGTTGCACAAGAACTTCTCGCCGCTCTTCAATCCGGCCGTCAACGCGGACTGGAAAGCGGCGGCGACTGCGAACCTCGAACGCCGCCTGAGCTATGTCGCGTAACACATCGACGACCGGCAGTTCCTGCTCGGCAACGAGTTCAGCATCGGCGACGCGTATCTCTTCACCGTGCTCGGCTGGGCGAAGCACGTCGGCTTCGATCTCGCCGGCCGGCCCTGATCGCATATCAGGCGCGCGTGGGTGCGCGTGCGAGCGTGCAGGCGGCGATGAAGGGCGGAAAGCCCGGTGCCTTGCCATAAAAAAATGCCGTCTGAGTGAACTGACCCCGTAAGGTTGGACAGTTATTCGGCTAGGCCGCTGAGGACTGGGT
>LFJI01000402.1 GCA_001235855.1 Candidatus Burkholderia brachyanthoides | reverse complement strand
CTCATGCAAAAGACAAGATGTAAACACATTTCATCGAATGAAAACAGACCCTAGACATCGCCCACAAGCCAGCGCCTGGAGAAGATCCGTGGTGTCGGACCGATGATCTCGCAACCGGCGTCATTGCTGCGGCCGGTAGCACCTCCGAATTCTCAAACGGTCGGCAGTTTGCGGCGTGGCTTGGCTTGACGCCGCGCCAACAATCGTCAGGCGGCAAAGACCGCCTGTTCGGCATTACAACGCGCGGTAATGGCTATCTGCGGATGCTGCTGGTTCACCACGGTGCCCGATCCGTTGTCCAGCAAGCCGTAAGGCACACGGACAAACTCTCTCGATGGATACTCGAGGTTCAGGCGCGACGCGGAACAAACGTCGCCATCGTAGCACTCGCGAACAAGATAGCCAGAATGATCTGGGTGTTGCTCGCGCGCGGTCAGGAGTATGCGCCGCCGGTATAAGTGGAACCCCGATCACATCCTGTGTCGTAGCTTGACCTCTTCATTGGTTGCACAAGTGGATTTGATTCAATGGCAAACAGGTCGGACCGTCGACGACAAAACCTGCGCGGACTTAGGACTTTCGAAGTTGTGGATATATGAAGGAGTCGTCGGGCGAAATCCATTGGGGCCAGGCGCAAATGTGCCATCGCGCAAACGTGCCCAAACGTGCCATCAACAGGCCGAATGTATTCCAGCGCCTGCTCGCTGTAGACCAAATCAGTTGGCAAACGAGACAAGGCCATGTATCCTATACAGTTTGCATTCGCGAGCCGCAGCAACTCGGCGCACGCCAGCCGCACATACGGCGGCCAGTCGGTGATCGACAGCGTGATCACCACCGCGTTCAGCACGCCCGACTCCAGCGCCGCCGCGAAGGCGAGCGCAAGCACGATCTTCGGAAACGCGAGCGCGATGACCGTGAGCAGCAGCGCCGCGATATTGCCGAACGCGTGCCGCCAAATCACGCGCGGCTCGGTCAGGCCTTTGGCACGCGCGGTCGTCACGTAATTCCTGACTCAGTTGTTCGAGCATGAACGAGCGCGTCATGCGCGAAAGATATGCGATCGAATAAAACGCCAGCACGCTCGCTGGCAGCGCGATCGGTGCGCGTATCGACCATGCCGTCATAAAGCAGATTGATGCGCCCCGGACCCGACACCCCCAGTGCAGCCGCGCGTAGAATATCAGCAGGCCCATCAGCGCGAGCCAGAACACCGGCACGGAACTGCCCGCCAGCCCGACACGCGCGATGTGATCGATCGCGCGATCGTGCTTCACGGCCACCGCGACGCCGAACGGCACGTCGATCGCGATGCCGAGAAACGTCGATAAGGTGGCGAGTTCGAGCGTGGCGGGAAACACGCGCCTGATATCGTCGATGACGGGATTGGCTGTCAGCAGCGACACGCCGAGATGGCCGTGCAGCACGTCGCGCGCGTAGATCATGAATTGATCGATGAGCGGCTTGTCGAGTCCGAGCTGCGCGCGCCGCCGCATACGCGCGATCGCCGAGAATGGCGAGCACCGGATCGATCGGAATCGTCGGAATCGGAATCTTGCGGCCGATAAAGAACGTGATCGCGAGCAAACCCGTGAAAGTGATGAAGAGCATCGCGATCCAGCGCAAAAGCGCGAACGCGATGCGCACGCCGCCGCGATACGCGTTCGCCGCCCTCAACCGGTCGAAAAGCGTGATGGTGCTCATTGCTTCTTGATATTGCGTACGACACGAGATCGTTGATCGGCCCGACTTCGAGGCCCGACACACTCAGGCGCGCCGCCACCTGCGACACCTTCTGGAACAAGATGACGAACGGCGATTTCGCGAGCACTTCTTTCTGCATCGACATGTACATCTGCGTGTACATCTGCGCGCGTTTCTTCGGATCTCTCTCGGCGAGCGCGGCGTTGGTTTGCTTCGTCAGATCGGGAATGTCCCACGCGTTGTGCCACGCGAGCATCTTGTAGCTCGATGCATCCGAGTTGTCCGGGTTCCACACGAAGCCCTACGCATTGCTGTTCGGATCGATATAGTCCGCCGACCATTCGCCGATATAGATGTCGTGCGCGCGTGCGCGATAGCGTCCGAGCGTCTGCTTGTTATCGCTCGGGATGAGTTGCATCTTGATGTTGGCGAGCGCGAGATTGGCCTGCACCGCCTGCGCGATCTCGCTGTACGGATAATCGTTGCGCACATCCATCTTCACGGTGAAGCCGTTCGCGAGGCCCGCTTTCGCGGGCAGTGCCTTCGTCTTCGCGACGTCCTGGCAATACGGATGTTCACGCCGAGGAAGCCTTCGGGCAGAAACGCCTGATGCACTTTGTACGTCGAGCGGATCACGTTCTCTTTACCCAGATAATCGATCAGCCACTTCATCGCTTCCCAGACTTCGGGCTTGGCGAGATTCGGGTTCTTGTTGTTGAGGCCGAGGTACATGAGCGTCGCCTGCGGGACGGCCGTCGCCTTGATCTTGCCCGCTTTCGACAGCGTGTCGAGATCGTCGGGACTGAGATCGCGCGCGACGTCGATATCGCCGTTCTCGATCATCAGGCGCTGACTCACCGCTTCCGTCACGTGACGCAGCACGATGCTGTCATTCGCCGTCCACTTGACGAGTTTGTACGCGCCCGAACCGGCTTCGTTCGTCTTGAGCCAGTCGTTGCCCTTCGCATGCGACTCCAGCAGCTTGCGATCTACCACCGACGCCGACCACGAGCCGATCTCGTTGAGCACGAAGGTCGGCGCGTAGCGCTGATCGGTCGTGACGGAGATTGTCGTGTCGTCGATCTTCTTAACGTTCTGCAGCGCGTTGGCCTTGGTTAGCCCGATGCCCGCGAGCACGGCCGCCGCCGCGCCCTTATCGAGCAGGGCCCTGCGCTGGATGGACCACGCGTAACCGAGCAGCAAGGTGGAGGGACGGCGACACGGATAATCTCATGGCACGCTCGACGATTTTGTCGGGCGCCCGAATGTCGAATAAAAGGTTACCCATGCGTCAAATCAG
>LFJI01000401.1 GCA_001235855.1 Candidatus Burkholderia brachyanthoides | reverse complement strand
CGAATGTCGAACACCGCCGCCACCTGCTGCTGTGACAGCTTCGCCCGCCACATGCGCCTCAAGACAGACATCTTGAACTGGGCGTCATAACCGCTGTACTTCTTGCGTAGCCCCCCCAGGCCATGCGCCTCGTACACCACTCTCCATCGGCGCAACACCGTATGGGCTACCCTATGCCGTTGCGCGCGCGTGCGTGCCAGACACCCCAGCAAGGTACTGCTTTACCAACAACTGGACGTGCTTACTGTGTCTTCTGTTCCGGCTGACGCAGACGGATGTGCAACTCGCGCAACTGGCGCTCGTCCACTTCGCTCGGCGCTTGCGTGAGCAAGTCTTGCGCGCGCTGGGTCTTCGGGAACGCGATCGTGTCGCGAATCGAATCGGCGCCGGACATCAGCGTGACGATGCGGTCCAGACCGAACGCGATACCGCCGTGCGGCGGCGCGCCGTACTGCAGCGCGTTGAGCAAGAAGCCGAACTTCAGACGCGCTTCCTCGGCGCCGATCTTCAGCGCGCGGAACACCTTGCTCTGCACGTCTTCCTGGAAGATACGCACCGAACCGCCGCCGATTTCCCAGCCGTTCAGCACCATGTCATATGCCTTCGCGAGGCAACGGCCCGGATCGGTTTCGAGGTATTCGAGATGCTCGTCCTTCGGGCTCGTGAACGGGTGATGCGCAGCGACGAAGCGGTTCTCCTCTTCGTCGTACTCGAACATCGGGAAGTCGATGACCCACAGCGGCTTCCAGTCGGACTCGAGCAGACCGTTCGCCTTGCCGAATTCCGAATGGCCGATCTTCAGGCGCAGCGCGCCCAGGCTGTCGTTGACGACCTTCGCGCGATCCGCCGCGAAGAAAATGATGTCGCCGTCCTGCGCGCCGGTGCGCTCCATGATCGCTGCGAGCGCCGCGTCATGCAGATTCTTGACGATCGGGCTTTGCAGGCCGTCGCGACCCTTGGTCTTGTCGTTGACCTTGATCCACGCCAGACCCTTCGCGCCGTAGATGCGCACGAATTCCGTGTAGCCGTCGATATCGCCGCGCGACAGCTCGCCGCCCTTCGGCATGTGCAGCGCCGCGACACGGCCGTCCTTCGAGTTGGCCGGCATGCTGAACACCTTGAAGTCGACGTCCCTCACCGCGTCGGTGAGGTCGGCAAATTCGAGCTTCACGCGCAGGTCCGGCTTGTCCGAACCGAAGCAGTGCATCGCTTCCGAGTGCTGCATGACCGGGAATTTGGCCGGCAGCGTGACGTCCATCGTTTCTTTGAAAACGTGCTGGATCATCGCTTCGAACAGATCGCGGATTTCCTGTTCCGACAGGAACGAGGTTTCGCAGTCTATCTGCGTGAATTCCGGCTGACGGTCGGCGCGAAGGTCCTCGTCGCGGAAGCACTTGGTGATCTGGTAATAACGGTCGAAGTTCGCGACCATCAGCAGCTGCTTGAACAACTGCGGCGACTGCGGCAACGCGAAGAACTGGCCCGCGTTTACGCGCGATGGCACCAGATAATCGCGCGCGCCTTCCGGCGTGCTATTGGTGAGCATCGGCGTTTCGATGTCGATGAAACCTTGCGCGTCCAGATACTTGCGCACTTCCATTGCGACACGATAGCGCAAACGCAGGTTCTGCTGCATCTGCGGACGGCGCAGGTCGAGCACGCGATGCGTGAGACGCGTGGTTTCCGACAGGTTGTCGTCGTCGAGCTGGAACGGCGGCGTGACCGACGCGTTCAGCACGTTCAGCTCGTGGCACAGCACTTCGATCTTGCCGCTCGTCAGGTTGGCGTTCACCATGCCCTCGGGACGGTTGCACACCACGCCTTTGACCTGCACACAGAACTCGTTGCGCACGCCCTCGGCCACCTTGAACATCTCGGCGTGGTCAGGGTCGCACACGACCTGAACGAGACCTTCACGATCGCGCAGGTCGATGAAGATAACGCCACCGTGATCGCGGCGGCGATGCACCCAGCCGCACAGCGAGACGGTTTGGCCCAGCCGGGCCTCGGTCACCAGACCGCAGTATTCAGATCGCATCGACATGATGTTGTGTCTTTCGTTGTTCGTTGATCAACGGCTCGCACGATCGGGTCCTGCTCTTTCGTTCGGCGGACTCCAGCGCACGCGGCCGGCATTACATCGGCGGCTCGGTGGGGCGGCGGGCCGGTAGGGCCGGCGTGCTCGGCGCAGGGGCGACCACCCCCATCGAGACGATGTACTTCAGTGCGGCGTCGACGGACATGTCCAGTTCGACGACTTCGCGTTTCGGGATCGTGAGGAAGAAACCGGACGTCGGATTCGGCGTGGTCGGCACATAGACGCTCACGTGATCCTCCTCGAGATGATTCAGTACGTCCCCGCCCGGAATGCCGGTCAGGAACCCGATGGTATATGAGCCCTTGCGCGGATACTCGATCAGCAGCGCCTTGCGGAACGCGTTGCCGCTCGACGAGAGCAGCGTGTCTGACACTTGCTTGACGCTCGTGTACAAGGGGCCGACGACCGGAATATGCCGCAGGATGGCATCCCACCACTGCACCAACTTCTGGCCGATAAAATTCTGCGTCAGCAGCCCGACGATGAAAATGAACGCCAGCGTCAGCACCGCGCCCAGACCCGGCAGATGGAAGCCGAACACGCGCTCCGGCTGCCACGATGCGGGCAGGAGCGTCAGCGTCTGGTCCATCGTGCCGATCACGAGGCCGAGCACCCACAAGGTGATGGCGAGCGGCACCAGGACCAGCAGGCCGGTGAGGAATACGGATTTCAGCGTAGTCTTTTTCGTCGTCACGTTGTTGTCGCTATGGTCACAACCTGAGGGCCGAGGTGAGTTTCCTGTTACGGCGGGAGAAACGGTTCGGCGGGTTGGCCTCGCCGAAGATCGGGCCGGTGTGGCTGGTGGGCCGCGGCCGGCGTGCCTGCGTCCGGGCGATCGGAACGCGCGCGCCTGGCCGGGCGCGCATTCATGCGCTGTCGAGTGCCCGATATGCGCGTCTGTCCGAGCCCACCTTGAAGTAGTTCGCC
>LFJI01000400.1 GCA_001235855.1 Candidatus Burkholderia brachyanthoides | reverse complement strand
ACCCAGCCCTCAGTGGCCTAGCCGAATAACCGTCCAACTTTGCGGGGTCAGTTCAAAGGGCGGGCTTTCTCGATTATCAGAGCACGCCGGATGCGTTCGTCGCCTTGTTCGAACGGCTCAGGCAGCAACGCATCATTCCCAGCTGATGCCGCGGCGGCGAGAGCGGCGCTCGGCCACCGCTCTCGCCATGTGCTGCTTACTTACCCGGCGTCAGAACGGACGCGAAAGCGCGCCTTGCCGCTCACATCATGCGGTCGTAGGCCTCGGCCGCGCTCATCGCCTTGCCGCTGGTCGCCGTGGCGAGGATCACGCGCGCGGTGTCGAGCTTTTGCAGGGCTTGCGCGACGTTCTCCGTTTCGCTGTCGAGTATAGAGTGGTGCGCACCGAGTTGCTTCGCGAGCGGCGTCTTGTCCTGTCCGCGCGCGATCGCCACCGTGACGAAGCCTATCTGCCGCGCGAACTGCACGCCGAGATGCCCGAGGCCGCCCACGCCCAGCACCGCGACCACATCGCCAGCGCGCGCGTCGCTCTTGCGCAAGGCGTTGAACGTCGTAATGCCCGCGCACAGGAGCGAGCGGCGCGGCATCGATATCGGCGAGATCGTCGGGCATGCGCGCAAGCGCTTCCTGCGGCGCGACCATGTCTTCCGCATAGCCGCCGTCATAGCTGATGCCCGGCACCAGCGCATTCTGGCACAGCACGAAGTCGCCGTGACGGCAGCGCTCGCAGTAGCCACAATGCCCGCCGTGTCACCCCACGCCGACGCGCTGACCAACGCTCCATCCTTCGACGCTCGCGCCGGCGATCTCGTACCCCGGCACGCGCGGGAATTGCAGGCCGGGCCACAGGCCGTCTTTCGTGAGCGAATCGCTATGACAGATGCCGCACGCCTGCACCTTCACGAGCACGTGACCCTCGCCCGGCTCAGGTATGTCGCGTTCGAGCAGTTCGAGGGAACCGCCACCTTTCGCTACCTGCACTGCCTTCATCGGTTGGCATGGTTGGCTCCTTGGGATGGAAGGAACGGTGCGACCCTGAACACACACGCAACGCGCGCCGCACCCGCATCGTGTTTCCGCTTCAGACCGCTCACGATGATACGGCCAGACGCGCATCGGCACCGCCCGCGTGCTCTCGTCCGATGAAAGCCGATGCGGTATGGTTCTTGCCCGTCGTGTATCTCTAACCTGTAAAACGAGGGGACACGGACATAGGCCAGAGCACAATCGTATCCGACGCGAGCAGGACGACGGAAACCAGTTTTTCGCGCTGCGCGGACCCGATGATCGCCGAAGCGGTCGAGCACGCATCCGGCGCTCGACGGTGACCCCAACGACGAAAAACTGCACGACCTGCGCGTGGCGCTGCGGCCCCTGCGCCCCTTGCTGTGGGCGTACCGGCCGATGCTGAAGGAGGACTTCGATACGCAGCAGCGCGCGATCCTCAAGTTCCTCGCAAGCGCCGCAGGTCATACGCGCGACTGGGACAGTCTTATCGGTCTGATCAAAGACGAAAGCGACGCGGACCTGCTCGACAGCTTCAGGCGCAACCGTGACGAAACCGCGGAAAGAAGCCGCGAAACGCTCGCGCAGGCCAAGCAAGCTGAAGAAGACGCTGCACGACGCGCTGAGCGAAGCCAATCGCGAACTGAGAACGCACGCCGCTCACCCAGTTCGCGAGAAAGCGCGTGGGCGCAGCGCAAAAGCAGTTGAAGCGGCGCATGCACGTGGCATCGAAGACGCACGGCTCAGATTACGCGTCGTATCACGAGGTGCGCAAGGCGGGCAAGAAGGTCCGTTACTTGATTGAATTCTTCGAGCCTTTGCTCGGCAAGAAGCAGCGCAAGGGTCTGAAGGATCTCAAGCGGCGACTGCAAAAGCGGCTGGGCATGCTCAACGATGTGGTGGCGAGCCGCGCGCTGTTGAAGACGCATCGCGCATCGCTGCCCGATGCCACCGACGCCGACGCCGCGCTGAAAGCGCTCAAGCGCAAGCAAAAGCGACGCATGGCGGCCGCGTCGAAGCTGCTTAATGCGATGCATCAGCCACGCTTCAAGCGGCCTGGCAGGCGCGCGGTATCGACGCGCGTGAGCTGGCCGTCGCTCTTGAGCACGCGGCCCGCCACGATGACATCGCGCACATAGGCCGGCTGCGCGCCTTCGGTGACGAACGCGAGCGGATCGGTGACGGGCGCGGCACCCAAACGCATCCTCGCTTAGCGTGCCGCCTTCGCCGAACCAGTAGCTGGTCGATATGCGTGATATGCGCGATTTTCGAAGGCATCTGCTCGTGCATGTAGATGTAGCTCATGCCGTCCGTGTGGCACCCGCGATGGTCGAGCCGTGATAGGCATTCGTTCGCGCGATCACATACCGCTTCGCCGGCTCGCCTTGCAGGGCCCAGTAACGATGCTCGATGCGCAACGCCGTATCGTTCGCTTCCGAACCGCTATTGCAATAGACGAATCGCTCGAATGGTTCGGTTCGGCTATGTCCGCAAGAGGCCGATAGCTCGATCACGGGCGGATGCGTCGTCTTGAAGAATGCGTTGTAGTAGGGCAGTTCGCAGATTTGCGCGAAGGCGGCATCGGTGAATTCGCGCCGTCCGTAGCCTACGTTGACGCACCACACAGGCCCCCGCCATGCCGTCGATCAGTCTCGCGCCGTCCGAGTCCCACAGATGCACACCCTGGGCCTTCACGATCACGCGGCTTCCCGCGCGATTCAACGCGCCCATGTCCGAGAACGGATGAATGTGATGCGCCGCGTCGAGCGCGCGGTAATGCGCCGTCGAATCGAATCGGTCGTTCATGTCGTCGTCTCCAGAGGATTAAACGTGCAGCAGCAGATGCTTGCGCTCCCAAGAACTGATCACGCGGAAGAACGCTTCGTATTCGGTTTCCTTGAGCGTCAGATAGGCACGCACGAATTGCTCGCCGAACAGGTCGGCAAGCGGCTCGTATGCGCCCATCAACGTGAGGCCTTCTTTGAGATTATGCGGCAACTGTGTACAGACCGGAGACATGGGTAACAAATTTAGCTCCTTTTGCCGCGCCCCTTC
>LFJI01000399.1 GCA_001235855.1 Candidatus Burkholderia brachyanthoides | reverse complement strand
GTGAACTGTTCAAGCAGTTCCGCCAGCTTCGCTTCAATCGCTTGCTGAATCACTTCTCTAAGCACGCGTGTAATTCTTGCGATGATGCAGCGCATCGCCTATAACTCGTACGGCTATGCGCCATGTCGTATAAGCAGCTAAAGGCGCTTTTCGCAGCACATCGCAAAGAGCGAGGACGCTATGAACCTCGAAAGCGTACGTGTATTCTTCATGACGCGCGGCGTCGATTTCGCGATCATGGTCGCCGGCGCGATTGCGCTGTGGATCGTCGGACGCTGGCTCATCGGCCTCGTCACCGGCCCGCTGCGCAAGCTTCTCGCGAGCAACGGGCGTGTCGATCCACGCTTGCCAACTATCTTGGCTCGATCGTGGGTGTGCTGCTCAATCTCGTGCTCGTCCTCGCGATCCTGCAGATCTTCGGCGTTCAGACCACCTCGTTCGCGGCGCTGCTCACGGGCCTTGGCCTGGCTATCGGCACGGCCTGGAGCGGCTTGATCGCGCACTTCGCAGCAGGCGTGTTCATGCAGGTATTCCGGCCTTTCAAAGTGGGCAACTTCGTGACGGCGGGCGGCGTAACCGGCACCGTCACCGAACTAGGGCTGTTCGGCACGACGATCACCACGCCCGACAATGTCGCCGCGATCATAGGCAACAACAAAATCTTCTCCGACACCATCTGGAACTTCAGCCTGCTGCCGCATCGGCGTGTGGATCTGACGGCCAAGATCGCCAACGGCGTCGATGTGCTCGACACGATCTCGCGCCTGAAGACGGCGGTCGCGCGTATTCCCAAC
This sequence comes from Candidatus Burkholderia brachyanthoides, assembly GCA_001235855.1. GTDB lineage: Bacteria > Pseudomonadota > Gammaproteobacteria > Burkholderiales > Burkholderiaceae > Caballeronia > Caballeronia brachyanthoides. The sequence continues at coordinate 2,296 of LFJI01000399.1, read as the reverse complement.
GTCGCGTAGACGCCCGCGCCGGATGTCGAAGTTATGTCCTTCACGCCCGAAGGCCCGCTGCTGTGCGTGCGTCTTTATACGAATACCAGCGACTACTGGCAGGTCTATTTCGATACCAATCGCACGATCATCGAGACCTTCAGGGACGCCGGGTATCCGACGCCCGAGACGCCGGTCGTGCGACGCGTCGCGCCCGAAGCGCATATCATGCAGGTGCCGACGCCGCCTCAACCGATACGCGATCAGGCTGCCTGAAAGCGCATCTCGTGCGCAAGCGCACCGGTTAGGCGCAACGCCAGATGATCGATAAATGCCCGCAAACGCGGCGTTTCATGACGGCTAGGCGGCCATAGAATCTGAAACGTGCCCTCCATGCGCGTGTGCTCGGCGAGCACCGCGCGCAGCGAGCCGTTGTCCACCGCGCTCCGCGCGACGAAGTCAGGCACGCATGCAAGACCCAGTCCGGAAATGCAGGCGGCCAGCACGGCTTCCATCCATATCGTTGAAGGTAAGCGCTGCACGTGGCTCGATCGCGAAGGTGTGATCGTCCTCCGCGAAGCGCCACGGCTCGATGCGGCCATTGGCCGGCGAGCGAAAGCGGATACATGCATGACTCGCGAGATCGGCCGGCGTCGCAGGCTCGCCATGTGCCGCGAAATACGCGGGTGCGCCCACCACGACAGGGCCGTAACGCGCGAGCGACCGCGCGCAAGCAATTGCGAATCGGCCAGACGTCCTATGCGGATCACCGCATCCTAGCCTTCCTGCGTGACTTCCACTTGCCGGTCGCTGAAATCGATATCGAGGTCGATGTCGGGAAAGCGCCGCCTGAATTCAGGCACAAGCGGCAAAAGCAGTCGCGAGCCTAGCGAAGGCGCACTGATTTTCAAAAGGCCACGCGGGGAGGAAGTCGATTGAAACAACTCGCTTTTCGCATCTTCGAGATCGGCAAGTATGCGCTTGCATCGCGCAAAGAAGCGCGCGCTTGCATCGCGCAAAGAAGCGCGCGCTTTCATGCGTGAGCCCGATGCGGCGCGTCGTACGGTTGAGCAATTGCACGCCGAGTTTGGCTTCGAGACGCATCACGCTTTTGCCCACCGCCGAGGCCGACAAGCCGAGCGCGCGCCCCGCCGCCACGAAACTGCCGGACTCCGCCGCGCGCACGAATGCGACCATGCCGGAAAGACTTTCCGTCGTCGGTGGCGCATTGGAAAGGGTGTTGCCGTCTAAAGAGCCGATGGTCATGAGCGTCTCGCATCTTCGCTGCCGGGCGCTGAAATTGCGCCCATATCAGCAATAACGCCGGCGGCGGTCATTTATTCCAATCGTCGCACGCGTTACCAGACCAAAGGGATGAGACGATAACGCACACGCTGCATGTATGACGTGACCGGCGATCAGCTCGCGCTCCTCCATGGCCGTGCGGTACGCGATCCCGCCGATCAAAACCGCCGAACCCGCAAGAGCCCACCACGATCCGAGCATCAATGCACTTATGACTGCGGCCGCCGCATAGAGCGGATGCCGCACGACCGCATACGGTCCGCTCGAAATCACGCGATGCCCGCGCTCGTTCTGTATCTTCACCACAGGGGCGAGGAAGGTATTTTCGAGGAATACGCGCGCGACGACCCAGAAGGAAATCGCCACCAGCGCCGAGTCGAGCGACGCAAGCCACAAAGGCATGTGGGACCAATGGAAGCGCACGGTGTCGAGTCCCATCAGCACGAGCCACGCCCATGCCGCGCCCCATGCGAAAGTGCCCGCCGCACCGAACAACAGCGCGACAAACAGCACGGCTTCGAGAATGCAGGCGATGAAGACCTTGAGCCCGACGGACATGGCATCGGCGCCGATGGCAAGCGCGCTTAGCCGTTCAGTTCCTTGTGCAGCGCCATGTACTCTTGAGCGAGTTTATGACGCGGCTCGAGCTAGGTGATCGGCCGCGCATGCTGATGACTCTCGCGAATCTTCACCGAGAGCGACAGATGCGAATTGAGCACGGGCAAGTCTTCGCCGCGCAGTTCATCGACGAGTTGTTGGGGCAGGCTCGCGCGCGGCTGGAATTGATTGATGACGATGCCTTCCACGCTTAAATCCGGGTTGTGGTCGTGGCGAATTTCCTGCACGTTCTCCAGCACGGAATACAAGGCGCGGCGGGAAAAGTCATCGCAATCGAAAGAAATGAGGCAACGCTCTACGAGCTAAAGTCAGAAGTGGTGTACGGGGGAGTTGAGACGGGAAATTGAAGGCGATGGTGGTTTCAGCTGAGAATCGGATTGTCGAAGTCGGAAAG
>LFJI01000398.1 GCA_001235855.1 Candidatus Burkholderia brachyanthoides | reverse complement strand
CCGGAGTGTTACCCCTGTCCTGGAACAGGTGTTACCCATCTCTCCGGTCTATACATACAACGAAAACTGCAAACCATTTGTCTGGACATTTGTCTGGACCGCATCAGCCGATTCCATCCTTGAAAAGCTTCACCGACTTTGTTCGCAAATCAGTGGAACGGGACACTAGACGCCTTCGCTGAAAACCAAATTCAACTCCCCGCCCGCCGCCGCGCCCTCGAACCCGTCGAAGCGCCCTTGCGCCAACCCCTCTGCCGCGCGCAGAAATCCGCCCCACGCTGCGCGCGCCAAGCCGCCGCCGACGCTCCACGCGCCGAGCGCCGCGACATCGCTCAAGGTGAAATCCGACACGCCGCCGATCAGCAGATTCACCGCCTTCACCACCCCGCCTCGATCTGTTCGCGCGTCTTGATGCCCGGCGCGTACAGGCAATCCGCACAGGCATCGGCATAGGCTTTCAGGCGCGCGGCCTTCATGCGTTCGACCGCGACTTCGTTCGCCGTCGCGCCGAAGCCGCTTTCGAAGTCCGCGTTGACCGGCAAATCCGTGGCTTCGACGATTTCACGCAGATGCGCGAGTACCGCATCGCGGCTCACGTGGTTGTCGGCGCGCCCGTGCGACCATGCGAAGCTCGAACTGGTGATCGCCAGCACCTTGAAACCGAGCGTCGCCAGATAGCGCGCGCTGCCGGTATCCCAGAGATTCGGCAGCATGAAACAACCGGATTCGTGCAATGCGCGGAAGGCCGCACGCTTTTCGGCGATGGTGCGAGGCAGGTCGTCTCTCCTTGTCGACGGGGCGCGCGTCAAGGTCGTGCGCCGGAGCATGTTCGCACGGAAATGAGAATGACTCTAAGCCTCTCATAAGGAAGCGCCCAGTATGCTCGAGCCTCATGAATGGAATGAAGCGAGAGGCACCATGGAGCGAAACGATCACGCCGGCCAGGCGCTGGCCAAAGTCCCGGAAGTCACGCTGGTCTTCTGGATCATCAAGATCGCGGCGACCACGCTCGGCGAAACCGGGGGCGATGCGGTCTCCATGTCGATGAACCTCGGCTATCTCGTGGGCACGCTAATTTTCGCGGTGATCTTCATCGTGGCTGTCATCGCGCAGATCAGGGCGGAACGCTTTCACGCGCCGCTCTACTGGGTCACCATAATCGCGACGACGACCGTCGGCACCACGCTCGCGGACTTCGCGGACCGCTCGCTCGGCATCGGCTATGCGGGCGGCACGTCCATTCTGCTCACGCTGCTGCTGGGTTCGCTCTACGCCTGGCATTGCGTGATGGGCAGCGTGTCGGTGGCGACTATTTCATCGCCGAAAGCCGAGATGTTCTACTGGGTGACCATCATGTTCTCGCAGACGCTCGGCACCGCGCTCGGCGACTGGGCCGCCGACACCGCCGGTCTCGGCTACACGGGCGCGGCGCTGATCTTCGGCGGCGCGTTGTTGCTGCTGGTGATCACCTACTACGCGACGCGCATCTCGCGCACCGCGCTGTTTTGGTGCGCGTTCATTCTGACGCGGCCGCTCGGCGCGGTGGTGGGCGACTTTCTCGACAAGCCGGTCGCCAACGGCGGCCTGGCGATGAGCCGCTACGGCGCATCCATCGCGCTGGTCACGTTCATTGTGGCGTGCATGTTCGTCTTCAAGCAGCGGGCCGCGCGCACCGCGCATTGATCAGCGGTCGTCCTCGCGGATCGACGATGCATGCCGGCACAGCGCCGTCACTTCGATCGCATATACGGAAACAGCGGGAGGTGGCTCAACACTTCGTGCGATGCGCGGGGTTGTCTACATCGAACATGCTGACGTTCGCGTGTCGCTCCGCGATGCGCCAAAGATGCCACCACACACCGTCGCGTTGCAATTGTTGCGACATCCACCTTCCGTCGGCCTTGAGCAAGTTGGCGCGTTGCTCGTCCATCTCGGGCGGCAGATCGACGGTCATTTCCACATGAAACAGCATCGTTACTCTCCTATCCGGTGATGCGGTGATCGAAGCCTCGCCAGAAGCGAGGTTTGAGGCCTCGAGGCTCGCAGCATGTCAGACTTCGGCGCGCACGCGCTCCACTTCGGTCCCTTGCACGTCATCGCGGTCGCGCGAGAGCGTGAAGTCGAAATCGATCACCGCGAAGTTGCTCACCGCGAAGTTGCCAGTGATGCCGTAGGGCTTGCCTTCCGCGCCCTCGACCTTTCTGAGTTCGTGAGTTCGGGCACGAGGCCCTCGCGCGTCGCGAACGCGAAGTCGTCCCACAGATACGGATCGCCTTCGATATTGATCTGCGTGGTCAGCTTGCGATGCCCCGGCACCGGCACGAAGAAATGGATATGCGCGGGCCGATGGCCGTGACGGCCGAGCTGGTCGAGCAGCTTTTCCGTCATGCCGCCCGGCGGCACGCTGTAGCCCACCGGCACCACGCTGCGGAAACTTTAACGGCCTTCGGCGTTGGTGCGGATCGAGGCGCGCAGATTGAACGCCGGCTGCGATTTGTCGAAGTGCGAGTAATTGCCCAGATGGTTCGCGTGCCACACCTCGACCAGCGCATTCGACAGCGGCACGCCATCCTCGGCGAAACACGGTGCCGCGCATCACCCACCAGCGTTTGGCCGGGGTCCGTACCGTCGTCGATGCGCGCATGACCCTGCGCCTCCGGCACGCCCGTCACATACAACGGACCTTCGATGGTGCGCGGCGTGCCGCCGTCGAGACCGGCCTTCTTCTCTGCCTCGTCGAGCCGCACATCGAGAAAATGTTCGAAGCCCAGACCCGCCGCGAGCAGCCCGTATTCGCCGCGCTGTCCCGTTTCGGTCAGATAGTTGAGCGCGCTCCAGAATTCGTTGGGCATCACATCGAGATCCTCGATCGTGTAGAACAGATCGCGGACGATGCGGTTCACGATGGCCTTGGTGCGCGGATTGCCTTCGCTCATCGCGCTGTTGTTGATCTTTTGCAGAAGGGCGTCGATCGTATCGTGGTTCATGCTTGTCTCCGTTGATATCGAATGATGTGGGGGGTCGGTGAAGCGCTAATCCATTGCGTCATTGAATTGGCACCGGCCGAATTCGGCGTGAAGGATCGTCATAC
>LFJI01000040.1 GCA_001235855.1 Candidatus Burkholderia brachyanthoides | reverse complement strand
ACTTCTTCCTGAAAATCCGCGCCGCGTTCCCCAGAAAAGCTCGATGAACCTTTTTTAATGCACGGGCGAAGCGCGGCTCAGGCGTCCACGAAAACGTAGTTCGTCATCGCCAGTGCGCGCTGGTAGGTGCCGAGCGATTGCACGCCGAGTTCATAGTCATCCGATGCCGCGCCCAGTGCGCTGAACACAGGCAGCAGATGCTCGTCGGTCGGATGCATCAGCGCGGCGTGCGGTACGCGGGCGCGATAGTCGAGCAAGGCGTCGATGTCGCGCTCGCGCATGCGGTCCTCGAACCAGTCCGTGAACTCCGCGACACGCGGATCGGCATCTTCGGGCCGCGCGCCGAAATCGGCCATGCGCAGATTGTGCGTGATCTGCCCGGAGCCGACGAGCATCACGCCGTCCTCGCGCAGATCGCGCAATGCGCGGCCGATGCGGTAGTGATGCGCGGCATCGAGGCGCGGCTGGATTGACACCTGCGCGACCGGCACGTCCGCATCGGGGAACATCAAAAGCAGCGGCACCCACGCGCCGTGATCCAGCCCGTGCTCGGCCGTCGCGGCGGCGATGTTATGCTGCACCAGCGAAGCGGTCGCGCGTCGCGCCACATCCGGTGCGCCCGGCGCGGGATAGCGCAGCTCATACAGCGCGTGCGGGAAGCCGTAGAAATCGTGGATGGTTTCGGGCTGCTCGGCGACGCTGGCCATTGGCTGCGCGGTGCCCCAGTGTGCGGAGAGCATCAGGATCGCGTTCGGACGTGGCAGCGTCTGCGCGAGCGATGCGAATTCGGCGGACGGCATCGACGGATCGATCGGCAGCGTGGGCGCGCCGTGCGAGATAAAAACGGTAGGCAGTCGGTTCATGTCAGTAGAGAAATGCGTTGATCTGCCATCAAAGATAAGGCTGTACGCCGCGTTGATAAAGGGTGGACGGGCAACGTATTGTGTCGCGCCCGTTGTTGATGTGATCCGTAGACCTCGCCGCGCATGCCTTGCCACGCGTGCGACACCGGTTGCGCCACGCCAAAAAGGTCGATTACGCGCTCGACCGTGAGATCGAGCATTTCGTCGATCGTCGCGGGCTTCTGATAGAACGCCGGCAGCGGCGGAAAAATCACGCCGCTCATTTCCGTGACTGCGCAGATGCGCAAGGTTGAGCGGCGTTTCGCGCGTCAGCAGCACGAGACGGCGACGCTCCTTGAGCACAACATCGGCCGCGCGGGTGATGAGATTGTCCGAAAGACCGTGCGCGATGCTCGCACCGACGTCGCGCACGTTATGCACGACATTGGCCAGCGCGTGGACGGCGGCGCGGTCGAGTTCGTGCTGGATATTGAGCCAGCCGGCGCTCGAGACGAGCAGATGCGTCTCGATGCCGCCTAGCCGGCGCAGCGTTTCGAGCAGACGCACACCGTAAGATGGCGCCCGTCGCGCCGGTGATCGCGACGATCAGCCGTCGCTGCGATGCGGGTGCGCTCACTTGCAAAGGTGCAAAGCTGCTCAGGCCGCAGCGAAAAGCTGCTGCAGTTCGCCCGACTGATACATCTCCATCATGATGTCCGAGCCGCCGATGAACTCGCCGTTCACGTAAAGCTGCGGAATGGTCGGCCAGTTGGAGAATTCCTTGATGCCCTGGCGGATCGCGTCATCTTCGAGCACGTTCACAGTCATGATTTTGTCGACGCCGCACGCCTTCAGCACCTGAATGGCGCGGCCCGAGAAGCCGCACATCGGGAATTGCGCGGAGCCCTTCATGAAGAGCACGACCGGATTTTGATCGACGATTTGCTTGATGCGTTCTTGCGTATCCATGGCGTTCCTGCGCTTGAGTATTCGGTGGGTTTACTGTTGAAATGATAGCGGAATTAGTTATGGCGGGCTGACGCGCTCAGGCCGTGAAGACGCCGCCGGTCGCGCGTTCGATATCGGCCAGATCGCGTTTCGACTGGACTTCCGTGAAGCCGCGCGCCTGCAAAAGACGGCGCACGGCATCGGCCTGATCGTAGCCGTGCTCGATCCACAGCGAAGCGTTGCGTGCGAGCAGAAACGGTGCGCTTTCGATGATCGCGCGTATCGCGGACAAACCGTCGGCGTCGTCGGTAAGCGCGCCGCGCGGCTCGAAGCGCAGATCGCCCTGATCGAGATGCGGATCGTCTCCGGCGATATACGGCGGATTGCTCACGATGACCTTGAACAGCAGCGACGGGTCGACCTTCGCGGTCCAGTCGCTCTCGACGAAGTGCACGGTGTCGTGTTCCAGCAGCCGCGCGACGTTCGCGCGCGCGACGTCGAGCGCCGCCGCCGAGCGATCCACCGCCCATACGCGCGCATCCGGCCGCGCATGCGCGATCGACACCGCGATCGCGCCGGTTCCCGTACCGAGATCGAGCGCGCGCGCGTTCGGCGTATCCGCGATCAGGCCGAGCGCGGTTTCCACCAGCAATTCGGTTTCCGGACGCGGAATCAGCACGTCGGGCGTCACGTCGAAGTCCAGTCCAAAGAATTCGCGCCTGCCGGTGAGTTGCGCGATGGGTTCGCCTGCCGCGCGCCGTGCGCCGAGCGCTTCGAAACGCGCGATGGCGTCGTCCGGAAGCGGCTCGTGATCGCGCGTGATCAGCTCCGTGCGACGCCAGCCGAGCACGTGCATCAGCAGGATGCGCGCTTCGAGCGGCGGCAGCACGGACGCGCGCAGCAAGTCGGCCGCGGTGTTCACTCGGTTTCCCCGAGCGCCGCCAACTGTTCCGCCTGATGCTCGGACACCAGCACGCCGATCAGTTCGTCGAGATCGCCGTCCATGATGTATTCGAGCTTGTAGAGCGTCAGATTGATGCGGTGATCCGTCATGCGCCCTTGCGGAAAGTTATAGGTGCGGATGCGCTCCGAGCGGTCGCCCGAGCCGATCAGGCTCTTGCGCGTGGCGGCTTCCTTCGCGTGCTGCTCGTGATACTGCTTGTCCTTGATGCGCGCGGCTAGCACCTTCAGCGCGCGATCCTTATTCTTGTGCTGCGAGCGGTCGTCCTGACATTCAACGACGATGCCCGTCGGCAAATGCGTCACGCGCACCGCCGAATTCGTCTTGTTGATGTGCTGCCCGCCCGCGCCCGAAGCGCGGAACGTGTCGATTCGAATCTCCGCCGGATTGATCATGACTTCGCTGATTTCGTCGGCTTCCGGCATCACCGCGACCGTGCACGCGGACGTGTGGATGCGGCCCTGCGTTTCTGTTGCCGGCACACGCTGCACGCGATGCCCGCCCGATTCGAACTTGAGCCGTGAATACGCGCTTTGTCCCGCGATCCGCACGATCACTTCCTTGTAGCCGCCGAGATCTGAGACGTTTTCCGACATGGTTTCGGCCGTCCAGCGATTGCGTTCCGCATAGCGTAGATACATGCGCAGCAGATCGCCCGCGAACAGCGCGGATTCGTCGCCGCCGGTACCAGCGCGGATTTCAATGAAGATATTGCGGTCGTCGTTCGGGTCCTTCGGCAGCAGCATCATCTGCAGATCGTGCTCGATGGTCGCCATGCGTTCGCGCGCCTCGCCGATTTCCTCTTCAGCGAAATCGCGCATCGACGGATCGGACAGCAGTTCCTGCGCGGTCGCCTCGTCGTTGAGCGCCTGTTTCCAGAGCGCGTATTGCTCGACGATCGGGCTGATTTCCGCGTGCTCACGCGTGAGCTTGCGGTACTGATCCATATCGGCGGTTACGTTTTCGCGGCTCAACAATTCGTTGAGATCGACCTGCCGTTTTGCAAGCTGGTCGAGCTTGCTCTGCATGCTCGTTTTCATCGGGCGTTAATCAGGCAAATGCGGAGCTTCGGGCTCCGTAGAAACTTCGAATCGGGGACGCTGCCGCGTGCTCGTTCACGCGCCGGAGCCTTTGAGAATAGCAAGAAGGACGCCGCTAACGATCGGACGTTTTATCCGCGCCGTGACGGTAGAAGCCGCTCATCAGGTCGATGAGCTGGTTGCGTTCCTCGCTGCTCGCGCGGTTCAGCGCGTGCGTGGGACCGTGGATCAGCTTGTTGGTGAGCGCTTGCGAGAGCGCTTCGAGCACGGCGGCGGGATCGTCGCCGCGCGCCAGCATCTTGCGGGCGCGTTCGACTTCGGCGCGACGCAGCGCGTCGGCCTGCGTGTGCATGTGACGGATCACCGGCACGATGCTGCGCGTGTCGAGCCATTGCATGAAGTTCTGCACGCGCGTTTCGATGATCGCTTCGGCCTGCGCGACGGCGGCCTGCCGCGACGCGTTGCCCTCGCGCACAATCGCGCCGAGGTCGTCGACGGTATAAAGGAATACGTCCTGCAGATTACCGATTTCCGGTTCGATGTCGCGCGGCACGGCCAGATCGACCATGAAAATAGGCCGATGACGGCGCGCCCGCACCGCACGCTCCACCGCGCCCAGCCCGATGATGGGCAAGGTCGACGCCGTGCACGACACGATGATGTCGAACTCGTGCATGCGCGCAGACAGGTCGGACAGCGGAATGGCGCGGCCGTTGAAGCGCTGGGCGAGCTTTTCGCCGCGCTCCGCCGTACGGTTGGCGACGACCAGTTCACGCGGGCTGTGCGCGGCGAAGTGCGTCGCGCACAGCTCGATCATCTCGCCCGCGCCGATGAACAGCACGCGCTGACCGGAAATGTTCTCGAAAATGCGCTGCGCGAGACGCACGGCAGCGGCAGCCATCGATACCGACTGCGCGCCGATTTCGGTCGTCGTGCGGACTTCCTTCGCGACGGCGAAGGTGCGCTGGAACAACTGGTTGAGATACGTGCCGAGCGCGCCGGCTTCGGAGGCGGTGCGCAGCGCGTCCTTCATTTGTCCGATGATTTGCGTTTCGCCGAGCACCATGGAATCGAGCCCCGACGCGACGCGGAACGCGTGACGCACGGCTTCCGACTGCGGCAGCGCGTAGACATGCGGCGCGAGTTCGGGCACGGGAATGCTGTGATACTGCGACAGCCACTGAATGGTGGCATCGCGCGCGGCGGAGTTGTCCGTGGCGCAATAGAGTTCGGTGCGATTGCAGGTCGAGAGAATCGCCGCTTCCGGCGACACCTTCGCGAGCGGACCGAGCCAGATGTCCTTCAGCGCGCCCAGTGCGAGCTTCAGCTGTTCGAGCGGAAACGCCACGCGTTCACGCAGAGCGAGAGGGGCAGTGTGGTGGTTGATTCCGATCGTGAGGAGCTGCATGTTTGGGCTTATGCTTTCGGCCTAAGCTGATGGCTTTTCAGATAACTTAATATTATATTATAGTGTTTTGCCATTCCGTTCATTTATTTATACGCATTTATACGCGGCATTCGGGGACGGATCGCGGAACGCATTGATTGCTGGGGCGCAACGGTTACGCGTTACATAGCGCGACGATCGACCGCAGGGCGTCGTGCGCGCACTTTCGCGGATTGGAGCGATTTTTTGTGGCATGAAACCCCGCTGCGAAGCCGTGTTTCGTTCCGTGGAGTAAACGAAACATTACCGCCACGACGCCCGCGAAATGCCACAGCTTGCCATCCCCAATCCGGCCCCCTAAACGCGACCGCGGCATTCGTGGCGCATCGCGCCTTCTTTAATCTCAGAGTCGAGACATGTCCGTCGAATACCCCGCACCGCACGTCTATCACGCTCGCGCAATGGAGCCGCTCCGCTGATGGGCTGGGTCGGACTCATCGTGCTCGGCGTGACGTCTCGACCTTCAATCTGCTCGGCGACGTGAGCTACAACCCGGTGTTCGTCGCGCACGCGCTGATCGGTCCGGACGACGCGATCCCCTTCGTCGGCGACGGCAAGGTGCCGGAGGCGCTGAAGGCGTCGCTTGCGTAGGACGCCGTGCGCGTCATCGTTTACGCCGATGCGCCGAAAGCACTTGCCGTGCTCCCCGCCGGCGCGACGCTGTTGATCGATCCGCGACGCATCACGCATGGCTTGCTGGAGCAGGTGCCGTCGTCGGTCGCGATCGTCGAGGCGGTGAATCTGTCGACCTTCGCGAAATCGCACAAGACGGCGGCGGAAGCCGGGCACATCCGCGCGGCGATGGAGCAGGACGGCGCGGCGCTCGCTGAGTTCTTCGCGTGGTTCGAGGCGGCGCTTACGCGCGGCGAGCGCATCACGGAACTGACCATCGACGAGAAACTGACAGCGGCGCGCGCGGCGGCCGGGTTTTGTCACACTGAGCTTCGGCACGATCGCGGACCTCAACGCCAATGCCGCATTACCGCGCGACCGAGGCGTCGCATTCGGTGATCGAAGGCAACGGGCTGCTGCTGATCGATTCCGGCGGCCAGTATCTTTCCGGCGGCCAGTATCTGAGCGGCACGACGGACATCACGCGCGTGGTGCCGGTCGGCGAGATTACCGCCGAGCACAAGCGCGATTTCACCGTCGTATTGAAGGGCACGATGGCACTGTCGCGAGCGCGTTTTCCGCGCGGCATCCGTTCGCCGATGCTCGATGCCATCGCCCGCGTGCCAATCTGGGAAGCCGGCGCGGATTACGGCCACGGTACCGGGCACGGCGTCGGCTATTTCCTGAACGTGTACGAAGGCCCGCAGGTCATCTCCCACTACGTGCCCGCCGAGCCGTGGACGGCAATGGAAGAGGGCATGATCACGTCGATCGAGCCGGGCATCTACCGGCCGGGCAAGTGGGGTATCCTCATCGAAAATCTCGTGATGAATCAGGCGGCGGGCAAGACCGAATTCGGCAATTTCCTCTCGTTCGAAACGCTCACCTTGTGCCCGATCGATACGCGCTGCATCGACGTCGTGTTGTTGCGCGAGGATGAACGCATATCACGAGACGGTGTGGCAGCGCGTGTCGCCGCATGTGGAAAGCGAGGCGAAGGCGTGTGGCTCGAAGCGCGGATGAAGGGGATCTGAGCGATGGTGAAGACCGCCGTGATCGTGATCGACATGCAGACGATGTTCTTCAGCGGCGCCAGGCCCGCGTACCGCGCCGACGAAGTGATCGACGGCATCAACCAGATGACGGCCGCGGCGTCGCGCGAATGCGCCGGTGTTCATCGTCCAGCACGAAAGCGATGCGAACGGCCCGCTCGCCCGCGACAGCGACGCCTGGCAACTGCCGCCGTCGCTCGTTCGCGAGGCGCGTGATGAATCCATCCACAAGACGGTGGGCGATTCGTTTCACGGCACGCCGCTCGCCGAGCGCCTGCGTGCAGCGGGTGTGGACAACGTCGTGCTGTGCGGCTAGGCATCCGAATTCTGCGTGAACGCGACCGCGCCGGGCCGAATTGCTCGGCTTGCGCACCATCGTCGCGTCGGACCTTCATACGACTCAGGACAAGCCTCATCTCGATGCCGGGAAGATCGTCGAGCACCAGAATTTCGTCTGGGCGCATTCGTCGATGTCGGGCAAGGGCGTGAAGCTGCTGAGCGGATCGGACATTCAACGAACGGAGTTCGCATGACCATCAAAGCAGTCGTGTTCGATTTCGGCGGCGTGTTGATCGACTGGGATCGCGAGTATTCTCTACAAGCGACTGATTCCGGACGATGCCGAGCGCCGCTGGTTTCTCGACAATGTCTGCAAGATGGACTGGGTCGTGCAGCATGACGGCGGCTAGACTACCGAGGAAGGCACCGCCGAACTGATCGCGCTGTATCCGGAACACGAAGCGCTGATTCGCGCGTTCTATGAGCGCTGGCCGGAGATGGTGTCGGGCGTGCTGGAAGAGCGTGGCGCTCGTGGCGTGGACCGGCTCAAGGCCGTCGGCATGCCCGCTGTTCGGCCAGACCAACTGGCCAGCGGAGACGTTTCCGTACGCGTGGGAGCGCTTTGACGTGCTGCGGCAATTCCGCGAAGTGATCGTGTCGGGGCGCGTGGGGGTGGTAAAGCCCGATCCGAAGATCTTCGCGCTGATGCTCGACGAGATCAGGAAGCATCTGCCGGATATCCAGCCGTCCGAGCTCGTCTTCATCGACGACAACCTGAAGAACGCGCAAGCCGCCACGCTGCTCGGCTGGCACGGCGTGCACTACACCGGCGCGATGGAAACGGAAACCAAGCTGCGCGCGCTCGACGTGCCCATCTAAACGCGGCGTGGAGTGGCGGTGCGCCGGTTATTGCGACAGCAGGTTCTTCAGCGCGTTGCCGATTCCCCGCACCGTCTCGCCCGCGCCCTTCGCGACGCCTTCCGCGCTCACGCCGAGCACCTTCGCGAAGCCGGCGGCGAGCTTTTTCGACAGACTTTCTGACAGCGAGAACTTCGGATCGCGCAGATCGCCGTCGAGCGTGAAATCGAGTTTGATCTGCTGCTTGCGATCCTTCAGTGCCGCGATGGCGAGCTTGGTCGGAATCGACAAGAACGTGTCCGCGCCGTTGCCGCTATCCCCGATCTGCAGATGATTCAGCGTCAGCGTGCCGGGCGCGTGGATGCGATAGTCCTTCACGGTGGCGTCGACGCCGCTCATATCGATCGTGCCGCCCGTCACTGCCGCCTTGGCGCCGGCCTTTTTCAGCAGATACGGATCGAGCGTGGCGATATCGACGCCGCGCAAGGTCGCGCGCGTCTGCGAATTTCCTTGCTCGCGATCACCATCCAGCCGCCCCAGGTCACCGCGCCCGTGTGCGACGGGCCTTTGATCGAGCCGGACATCGACAGGTCGGTGCGTTCGTCGAGCGCGGGCACGCGGGCAGATGTAGATGATCAACGCTCGCGCGCGTATCGCTGATCAAAACGCGATATGGCGGTTGCTGCACCGATTCGTTGTAGAACTCCATCGAACCGCGTTTGAACGATACGTGGTCGATCCGCTTTTCCTCCTGCGCGTGATCGGATTCCTTCGTGTTCGGAACGGCGTCGGTGGTGTTGGCGGTTTCGCGCAGACCGGGCAGGATGTGCATGCGGTCATAGGCCGAACGGACGATGGCGAGGTAGTAATTGTCGACGCTCACGCTGCGCAGATGCAGCGGCCGGCGCAGCAACGAATGCATGTCGATGTCGAGCACGACGCGTTCGGCGCGCATCGCGTCGGCGGTGGGCCAGCCTTGTGGGCCGCGAATCCGCACGCGCGATAGCGTGACCTGACCGAAACCGACGTCGATTTCCTCGACGGAGCCGTTCGGCCCGAGCGTCTCGACGATGCGCTGCTTCCTTAATCTGATGAATGACGAACAGCCAGCCGCCCGTTCCCGCGGCGACCAGCGCCACGGCGATCCCGAATACCCCAAGCGCTCCCCGTCGCGCGCTCGATGCCGCCATCTGCGAATTCTCCCGTTCTAGCCGTGATGAAGGGTGCCGCCAAAACGAAAGCGGCGACCTGCGTCGTACACACTCGCCACTTTTGTGCCCGCTATCGGTGGGTGCGCGCGCCAGCATTGGCACGCACATGTCTTTATGACGATTAGCGGGTGATCGGCTTGTAACGCAGACGCTTCGGTTTGGCGGCCTCTTCGCCGAGACGTTTGCGCTTGTCGGCTTCGTATTCCTGATAGTTGCCGTCGAAGAATTCGACATGCGAATCGCCTTCGAACGCGATGATGTGCGTCGCAATGCGGTCGAGGAACCAGCGATCGTGCGAGATCACCATGACCGAGCCGGCGAATTCGAGCAGCGCGTCTTCGAGCGCGCGCAGCGTTTCGACGTTGAGGTCGTTCGACGGTTCGTCGAGCAGCAGCACGTTGCCGCTCGCGATGAGCGTCTTCGCCAGATGTAGACGTCCGCGCTCACCGCCCGACAGATTTTGCCGACGAGCTTTTGCTAATCGCTGCCCTTGAGGTTGAAGCGGCCGATATACGCACGCGAAGGCGTTTCATACTTGCCGACCGTAAGCACATCCGCGCCGCCGGAGATTTCCTCGAACACGGTTTTGTCGCCCGCGAGTGCGTCGCGGCTCTGATCGACATAGGCCAGATTGACGGTCGGGCCTTTGACGATTTCGCCCGAATCCGGCTGCTCGCGGCCGGTCAGCATGCGGAACAGTGTGGACTTGCCCACGCCGTTCGGTCCGATGATGCCGACGATCGCGCCCGCCGGAATCTTCATGCTCAGATTGTCGATGAGCAGACGGTCGCCATAGGCCTTGCTGACGTTCTTGAACTCGATGACTTCATTGCCCAGACGATCGCCGACAGGAATGAAGATTTCCTGCGTTTCGTTGCGCTTCTGGTATTCCTGGCTGTTGAGTTCCTCGAAGCTGGCGATACGCGCCTTCGATTTCGCCTGACGGCCCTTCGAGTTCTGGCGCACCCATTCGAGTTCTTTCTTTATCGCCTTCTGACGCGCGGTTTCGCTTGCTTCTTCCTGCTTGAGGCGGTCTTTCTTCTGGTCGAGCCAGCTCGAGTAATTGCCCTTCCACGGAATGCCGTGGCCGCGGTCGAGTTCGAGAATCCATTCGGCGGCGTTATCGAGGAAGTAGCGATCGTGCGTCACCGCGACGACCGTGCCCGGATAGCGCGTCAAGAACTGTTCGAGCCATTCGACGGATTCAGCGTCGAGGTGGTTGGTCGGTTCGTCGAGCAGCAGCATGTCGGGCTTTTGCAGCAGCAGTTTGCACAGCGCGACGCGGCGCTTTTCACCGCCGGAGAGGTGCTCGATTTTCGCGTTCCATGCAGGCAGGCGCAGCGCATCGGCGGCGACTTCGAGTTGCTGTTCGGGACTGCCGCCGTCGCTGGTCGCGAGGATCGCTTCGTACTTCGCCTGTTCGGCAGCGAGGGCGTCGAAATTGGCGTTGGGTTCCGCGTAGGCAGCGTAGATTTCGTCGAGTTTCTTTTGCGCCTGGAAGACGTCGCCGAGACCTTCCTCGACGGCCTGACGCACGGTCTGCTGCGGATCGAGTTGCGGCTCCTGTGGCAGATAACCGATGTTCAGGTTGGGCATCGGCGTGGCTTCGCCTTCGATGTCCTTGTCGATGCCCGCCATGATCTTGATGAGCGTCGATTTACCGGAACCGTTGAGACTGAGCAGGCCGATCTTCGCGCCGGGAAAAAACTTCGCGCCGGGGAAAAACGAGAGGGAGATGTCTTTCAGGATCTGACGCTTCGGCGGAACGATCTTGCCGACGCGGTTCATGGTGAAGACGTATTGGGCCATGTGGGTGTCGTCTGTGAAGAAGAGATTACGGTGCGAATGTCGAGCGAACGGCGCTTGATTCGGCGTTCGATGGAATTCGCCAGCGCGCAGGATGCTGCCATGTGCGCTTCCCGCGCGGCGCGTGGGCGCGGCGGGATCAAGTAGCATTGTACTTTAGTGGGCGGTGGGGGAAGGATGAGGCGGCGGGTTATTCCCACCGAGACACGCCACCGTGTCGGGAGCATGTTCTGCTGTGGTGCTGGCTGAAACTGTATGTGCCGTCGCGGCATTGGGTGGTCGCGCCTTGCGGCACGGCGCCTGATCGCGAATGCGTGGGCGAGTGGACTACGTTGCCATCGCGATTGACGTAATGGCCGTGGTTGTCGAGGTCGGATTCGTTGGGGCGGGACTGGTAGGAATCGGCCTGATAGACATGCGCACACGGCGCAACCGCGATGGATACTGCGATGACGAGGACTCGCAATGCCCAATTTAACGTTCGATGTTCCGCGCCGTCGTTTTCTTTGTCAGATGAAGATCTGTGTTGTGAAAAGGCGGAGGTCATCGCGAACTCTCCGCCTCCGTGCCATGCTGGTGCTATTTATGCCGCTTCGAGCGTGCAGCCGGCGACCGCGTCCGATTTCGGCGGTGCTGCCGCGACGTCCCGGAATGCTGCGAGCGCCGCTTCGAGATGTTCGATGATCTCTTGCTGGAGCATGTCAGGAGGCGGAAGGTCATCGAGATTTTTGAGGCTTTTGTCTTTTAGCCAGAACACATCGAGACTAGCTTTGTCGCGGGCGAGCAAGTCTTCGTAGCTGTAATACTTGAAACACTCAAACTCCCTCCCGGCGGTCGTACCGATTCTCCGGGTGATAGCAATCGATAAAGTCGTGTAGATCTTCGGACTTGATCTGGCGCGTCTTTAGCGTGAAGTGCTTGTTGGTCCGCAGATCATAGAACCAGACTCCCTTCGTATGGAAGCGGCCGTCCTTAGGTGTGTTGTTGAAAAAGACGACATTCGCCTTGACTCCCTGGGCGTAGAAAATGTCGGTGGGCAGTCGCAATATGGTGTGCACGTCGCTCGTTTCGAGCAACTTGCGTCGAATTTTCTCGCCAGTGCCGCCTTCGAACAAGACATTGTCCGGGAGCACGACCGCCGCTTTGCTATTTGTCTTTAGCATGCTAACGATGTACTGCAAAAAGTTGAGTTGCTTTGAGTTGCTTGTTCGACGTCGTTTCCCAAAAATCCTGTCGCTCATAGGTGAGCGCGGCCCGGTCTTCCTCGCCTTCTTCATTTGTGATCGTCATGCTGCTCTTCTTGCCGAATGGCGGATTGGCGAGCACGTAGTCCACTTTGCCCGTCGGTTCGGAAATCAGCGCGTCGGAACGCTCGATGGACGGCTCGCCATCGAGTTCGCCGATGTTGTGTAGAACAGGTTCATCAGGCACAGGCGGCGAGTGTTCGGAACGATTTCATTGCCGAAGAACGTCTCGTCGCGCAGGAAGGACTTCTGTTTCGCGTTGAGCCGCGTGCCTTTGCGAGTCAGCCATTCCATTCGTATGCGCCAAGAAAAAAAACCTCCCGTGCCGCAAGCGGGATCCACAATGGTTTTCATAGCCTCCGGGCGCACACATGCGACGATCGCCTGGATGATGGCACGCGGCGTGAAGTATTGCCCCGCGCCGCTCTTCGTGTCTTCCGCGTTCTTCTGCAGAAGACCTTCGTAGAGATCGCCTTTGGTGTCGATGTCGAGACCGATCCAGTTTTCGGTGTCGATCAATTCGATCAATTCAACTAGGCGAGCGAGTTTTGCGGGGTCTTGAATCTTGTTCTGTGCCTTGAAGAAGATGGCGCCCAGCATGCCCGGCTCTTTGCCGAGCCTCTGCAAGATTTTGAGGTAATGCGATTCCAGCGGCTCGCTGGCTTTGCTCCGCAACGACGTCTAATCGTAGCCCATAGGGATGGGGGTATCGTGGTTGTATAGAGGTGCGGCGTACTCATGTCATGAGCGAGCTTCAGAAAAAGCAGATAGGTCAGTTGTTCGAGATAGTCGCCGTAGCCGACGCCGTCATCACGCAAGGTGTGGCAAAAGTTCCAGATTTTCTGGGCGAGGGTAGATCTGTTCATTTCGTTTTCGTTTGTTCACATCTCGGTTGAGGAACAAAAAGTAGTCGGCTGGTCCCGAGTTGGTCGGGAACTCGCGAATTGCTATTCCTTGAGCTGCAGTGAAGCGCCCGGGAATGTAGGGGACGTTGGATCTTGGCTGTAATCGGAGACTTGAAGTATGG
>LFJI01000004.1 GCA_001235855.1 Candidatus Burkholderia brachyanthoides | reverse complement strand
CGTGAAGGCGGTCGTACCGTCGGCGCCGGTGTCGTGACGAAAATTATCGAGTAATATGACGAGCTTGCCCGAAATTTCCGAGCATTGCTTGATTTGAAGTTGAAGTAAAGCAGTACAAAAACTGGGGCCGGATACGGATTCTCAACGCGTGTTCGGTCTCACGCTCTTTTGCCAAATGTGCGGTGCAACACCGCCTCGCTCTTTTTTAAGGAATTGTCATGCAGAACCAGAAAATCCGCCTTCGTCTGAAGGCTTTCGACTATCGCCTGATCGATCAATCGGCAGCCGAGATCGTTGATACCGCGAAGCGGACTGGCGCGATCGTCCGTGGCCCGGTGCCGCTCCCGACGCGTATTCAACGTTTTGACATCCTGCGTTCGCCGCACGTCAACAAGACGTCGCGCGACCAGATCGAAATTCGCACCCACCAGCGCCTGATGGACATCGTCGATCCGACGGACAAGACCGTCGACGCGCTGATGAAGCTCGACCTGCCGGCCGGCGTCGACGTCGAGATCAAGCTGCAGTAAATCTTGCGGTGAGGCTCAAAGCTCCGCCGGACCATCGGACGAAGCTAAGTCTTTGAGTTGTTTGCTGAAACGGAAAAGCCTTGCTATAATTCAAAGTTTTTCCGCGTCTAGTCGTCTATATTCTATATGAGCAAGCAATGGCGCAAAAAGTGGTGCAAGAATAGCCGTCCAGTCTTCCGTGACGAAGCGGCATTTGTCATTTGTAAATCAGCCTCGACCAATCGCAGTTGGGAATGGAGAAAACGATGAGCCTTGGACTCGTAGGTCGCAAGGTTGGCATGACCCGTATCTTCACGCTTGAGGGGAACTCGATCCCCGTCACCGTGCTGGACGTGTCGGACAACCGCGTGACGCAGATCAAGACCGTTGAAATGGATGGTTATACCGCCGTTCAGGTTGCATTCGGTACTCGCCGCGCCTCGCGCGTGACGAAGCCGCTGGCGGGCCATCTCGCCAAAGCCGGCGTCCAAGCCGGTGAAATTCTCAAAGAATTCCATATCGATACGGCCAAGGCAGGCGAACTGTCGAACGGCGTGGTCGTCGGTACGGACATTTTCGAAGTCGGCCAGAAAGTTGACGTGCAAGGCACGTCGATCGGTAAGGGCTATGCTGGTACGATCAAGCGCTACAACTTCGGTTCGGGCCGCGCATCGCACGGTAACTCGCGTTCGCACAACGTTCCGGGTTCGATCGGTATGGCGCAGGATCCGGGTCGTGTGTTCCCGGGTAAGCGCATGACGGGTCACCTCGGTGACGAGACCGTCACGGTTCAGAATCTCGAAATCGCTCGCATCGACGCAGAACGCAATCTGCTGCTCGTTCGCGGCGCTGTTCCGGGTGCGAAGGGCGGCAAGGTCTTTGTGACTCCGGCCGTCAAGACGCGCGCTGTGAAAGGAGCGAAATAATGGAACTTAAGCTCCTGAATGCCAATGGTCAGGAAGGCGCTGGCGTGAACGCATCGGACGTCGTGTTCGGTCGCGATTACAACGAAGCCCTGATTCACCAGATCGTCGTCGCTTATCAGGCGAACGCACGTAGCGGTAACCGCGCTCAGAAGGACCGCGAGCAAGTCAAGCACACCACCAAGAAGCCGTGGCGTCAGAAAGGTACGGGCCGTGCTCGTGCCGGTATGTCGTCGAGCCCGTTGTGGCGTGGCGGTGGTCGCATCTTCCCGAATTCACCGGAAGAAAACTTCTCGCACAAGGTCAACAAGAAGATGCATCGCGCAGGCCTCTGCTCGATCTTCTCGCAGCTGGCTCGCAAAGGCCGTATCGCCGTGGTCGAAGACCTGGCGCTCGAAGCTCCGAAGACCAAGCTGTTGGCCGATAAATTCAAGGCTATGGGTCTCGACTCCGTGTTGGTCATCACCGATACGGTCGACGAAAACCTGTACCTCGCGTCGCGCAACCTGGCCCACGTGGCAGTTGTCGAGCCGCGTTACGCCGCCCCGCTCTCGCTGATCTACTTCAAGAAAGTGCTGATCACGAAGGCTGCGGTCGCTCAGATCGAGGAGTTACTGTCATGAGCGAAGTTCGCAAAAACGATCATCGTTTGATGCAAGTTCTGCTCGCGCCGGTGATCTCCGAAAAGGCGACGCTGGTTGCCGACAAGAACGAACAAGCCGTGTTCGAAGTCGCGCCGGACGTCACGAAGCAGGAAGTGAAGGCTGCTGTCGAGCTGCTGTTCAAGGTCGAAGTTAATTCCGTCAACGTGCTGGTCACAAAGGGCAAGGCCAAGCGCTTTGGTCGCTTCAACGGCAAGCGCAAGGACGTGAAAAAAGCGTATGTCTGCTTGAAGCCCGGCCAGGAAATTAACTTTGAAGCGGAGGCTAAGTAATCATGGCAATCGTGAAAGTTAAACCGACCTCGTCGGGTCGCCGCGCGATGGTCAAGATCGTCAACAAGGATCTGCACAAGGGCAAGCCGCACGCAGCGCTGCTCAACACGCAATCCAAGTCGGCGGGCCGCAACAATAACGGCCGTATCACCACGCGTCACCAGGGCGGTGGTCACAAGCAGCATTACCGTATTGTCGATTTCCGTCGCAACAAGGATGGCATCCCGGCAAAGGTCGAGCGTCTCGAGTACGACCCGAACCGCAGCGCGAACATCGCGCTGGTTCTGTACGCAGACGGCGAGCGTCGCTACATCATCGCGCCGAAGGGCGTGACGGTTGGCACGCAGTTGATGTCGGGTTCGGAAGCGCTGATCCGCGCAGGTAACGCCCTCCCGATCCGCAACATCCCGGTTGGTACGACGATCCACTGCATCGAGATGCTGCCGAGCAAGGGCGCGCAAATGGCGCGTTCGGCTGGTACGTCCGCCATGCTGCTGGCTCGCGAAGGGGTCTACGCTCAAGTGCGTCTGCGCTCGGGCGAAATCCGCCGTGTGCACGTCGAATGCCGTGCGACCATCGGTGAAGTCGGCAACGAAGAGCACAGCCTCCGTCAGATCGGTAAGGCCGGTGCGAACCGCTGGCGCGGTATCCGTCCGACGGTGCGTGGTGTTGCAATGAACCCGATCGATCACCCGCACGGTGGTGGTGAAGGCCGTACGGCAGCAGGTCGCGATCCGGTGAGCCCGTGGGGCACGCCGACGAAGGGTTATCGCACCCGCAGCAACAAGCGCACGACGACGATGATCGTCCAGCGCCGTCACAAGCGTTAAGGGAGTAGGCAATGACACGTTCTGCTAAAAAAGGTCCGTTCTGCGACGCTCATTTGCTGAAGAAGGTTGAGGGGGCTGCATCGACGCGTGACAAGAAGCCGATCAAGACCTGGTCGCGTCGTTCGACGATTCTGCCGGACTTCATCGGTCTGACGATCGCTGTTCACAACGGCCGTCAACACGTTCCGGTGTACGTCACGGAAAACATGGTCGGCCACAAGCTTGGCGAGTTCGCACTGACCCGTACGTTCAAGGGTCACGCGGCCGACAAGAAGGTCAAGAAATAAGGGGCAATCAAGATGGAAGTTAAGGCAATTCATCGCGGTGCCCGCATCTCGGCGCAGAAAACGCGTCTTGTGGCTGACCAGATCCGTGGTCTGCCGGTCGACAAGGCGTTGAACGTTTTGACGTTCTCGCCGAAGAAGGCGGCGGGTATCGTCAAGAAGGTCGTGCTGTCTGCGATCGCGAATGCGGAACACAACGAAAGCGCCGATATCGACGAGCTTAAGATCACGAGTATCTACGTCGACAAGGCTGCTTCGCTGAAGCGTTTCACCGCACGCGCTAAGGGTCGCGGTAACCGCATCGAGAAGCAATCCTGTCACATCACTGTGACGGTCGGGAATTAAGGAGCCGTACGATGGGACAAAAAATTCATCCGACTGGCTTCCGTTTGGCCGTTAGCCGCAATTGGGCTTCGCGCTGGTACGCGAACAACAACGATTTTGCGGCGATGTTGCAGGAAGACATCGGTGTTCGTGAATACCTGAAAAAGAAGCTGAAGAACGCTTCGGTCGGTCGCGTCGTCATCGAGCGTCCGACGAAGAACGCGCGCATCACGATTTACAGCTCGCGTCCGGGCGTCGTCATCGGTAAGAAGGGTGAAGACATCGAATCGCTGAAGGCCGAGCTGCAAAAGCGCATGGGCGTTCCAGTTCACGTCAACATCGAAGAAATCCGCAAGCCGGAAACGGATGCTCAGCTCATCGCTGACTCCATCACGCAGCAGATCGCACGCCGGATCATGTTCCGCCGTGCGATGAAGCGTGCGATGCAAAACGCGATGCGTCTCGGTGCCCAGGGCATCAAGATCATGAGCGCGGGCCGTCTGAACGGTATCGAAATCGCTCGCACCGAGTGGTATCGCGAAGGTCGCGTGCCTCTCCATACGCTGCGTGCGGATATCGACTACGCAACGTCCGAAGCCAAGACGACGTACGGCATCATCGGCGTGAAGGTGTGGGTCTACAAGGGCGACACGCTGGGCCGCAACGATGCACCGGTCGTGGAAGAAGTGGCCAAAGAAAAGCGTCCGCGCCGCAACGCACGTCCGGGTGGCGATCGCCGTCCGCGCCGTGACGGTGAAGGTGCGCCGGGCGGTCCCCGTCGTGGCGGCGCTGGCGGTGACGCGAAGAGTGGAGAATAACGATGCTGCAACCGAAACGCAGAAAGTATCGCAAAGAGCAGAAAGGTCGTAACACCGGCAAGGCGACGCGCGGCAACGCAGTGTCGTTCGGTGAATACGGTCTGAAGGCTATCGGTCGCGGCCGTTTGAGCGCGCGTCAAATCGAAGCTGCACGTCGTGCGATGACGCGTCACATCAAGCGTGGCGGCCGGATCTGGATCCGCATTTTCCCGGACAAGCCGATTTCGCAAAAGCCGGCCGAAGTACGTATGGGTAACGGTAAGGGTAATCCGGAGTACTACGTCGCAGAAATCCAACCGGGCAAGATGCTGTACGAAATGGACGGTGTCACTGAAGAACTGGCGCGCGAAGCGTTCCGTCTGGCTGCAGCCAAGCTGCCGCTCAAGACGTACTTCGTGGTCCGTCAGCTCGGCGCCTAAGGAGTAAATGATGAAGGCAACTGAACTTCGCCAGAAAGACCAGTCCGCGCTCAATCAAGATCTGTCGGATCTGCTGAAGGCGCAATTTGGCCTGCGTATGCAACTCGCGACCCAGCAGCTCACCAACACGAGCCAGCTGAAGAAGGTCCGTCGCGACATCGCGCGTGTGCGGACCGTCATGACCGAGAAGGCGGCCCAGAAATGAACGATAGCGTGAAAACCTCGCTCAAGCGGACGCTGGTCGGCAAGGTCGTCAGCAACAAGATGGACAAGACGGTCACCGTCCTGGTCGAGCACCGCGTGAAGCATCCGATCTACGGCAAGTACGTCGTGCGTTCCAAGAAGTACCACGCGCATGACGATGCGAACACGTACAACGAAGGCGATCTCGTCGAAATCCAGGAAACCCGTCCGATTTCGAAGACGAAGGCCTGGGTTGTGTCGAAGCTGGTTGAAGCGGCTCGCGTGATCTAAAAAAGCAGTAATAGCGCGATGCGGAAGTAAAGAGTATCGCAGTAAGTTGCGTTTGCAAAGCTGAGATTATTTGTTATAATAGCAGCTTTGCTTCTTTGTGGAAGGCCCGTCGTGGGTGAAATTGGTGGGGGAGGCCGGCTTGGGCGCCAGCCTGAGTCGACAGATTCACCGGATTGCGATGGCGGGTTTCGTCTGCCGTTGCTGCCTGTTTTAACCCAAGCAGCCATTTGGCTGACGGGACCAAGACTGACCAGCTGCGCCATGGTGGTGCAATTGGATTAAGTTGGGAAAGGTAAACCATGATCCAGACCGAAACTCGACTTGAAGTGGCTGACAACACGGGTGCGCGTGAAGTCATGTGCATCAAGGTGCTCGGCGGTTCGAAGCGTCGTTACGCAAGCATTGGCGACACCATCAAGGTGACCGTCAAGGAAGCGACGCCGCGCGGACGCGTGAAGAAGGGCGAAATCTACAACGCCGTGGTCGTTCGTACGGCCAAGGGCGTGCGTCGCCAGGATGGCTCGCTCATCAAGTTCGACGGCAATGCCGCCGTTCTGCTGAATACGAAGCTCGAGCCGATCGGCACGCGTATTTTTGGGCCGGTCACGCGTGAGCTGCGTAGCGAACGATTCATGAAGATCGTTTCGCTTGCGCCGGAAGTCCTGTAAGGAGTCGCGATGAACAAGATTCGCAAGGGTGACGAAGTCATCGTCACGACCGGCAAGGACAAGGGTAAGCGCGGTACCGTGCTGGCCGTTGCGGAAGACCGTGTCATCGTCGAGGGTATCAACCTCGTCAAGAAGCACGTGAAGCCGAACCCGATGAAGGGTACGACGGGCGGTGTGGAAGCCAAGTCGATGCCGCGGCATATTTCGAACGTCGCATTGGTCGACGCGAATGGCAAGGCATCGCGTGTGGGCATCAAGGTCGAGGACGGAAAGAAGGTGCGTTTCCTGAAGTCGACTGGCGCCACGCTTAACGCCTGACGCGGAGTTAAAAATGGCTCGTCTACAAGAGATTTACAAAGAAAAGGTTGTGCCGCAACTCGTTGAGAAGTTCGGCTACAAGTCCATCATGGAAGTGCCGCGCATCACCAAGATCACCCTGAACATGGGCCTTGGCGAAGCCGTAGCCGACAAGAAGATCATCGAAAACGCCGTGGGCGACCTGACGAAGATTGCTGGCCAGAAGCCGGTTATTACGAAGGCGCGCAAGGCAATCGCAGGCTTCAAGATTCGTCAAGGCTACCCGATCGGCGCGATGGTCACGCTGCGCGGCCAAGCGATGTACGAATTCCTCGACCGTTTCGTGACGGTTGCGCTCCCGCGTGTGCGTGACTTCCGTGGCGTGTCGGGCCGTGCATTCGACGGTCGTGGCAACTACAACATCGGTGTGAAAGAGCAGATCATTTTCCCCGAAATCGACTACGACAAGATCGACGTGCTGCGTGGGCTGAACATCAGTATCACGACCACCGCGAAGACTGACGACGAAGCAAAGGCGCTGCTTGCCAGCTTCAAGTTCCCGTTCAGAAACTGAGGTTACCGTGGCTAAACTGGCACTGATCGAACGTGAAAAGAAGCGCGCGCGCCTGGCAGCCAAGTACGCTCCGAAGCGTGCTGAGCTTAAGGCTGTGATCGACGATGCAAGCAAGTCGGACGAAGAGCGTTACTTCGCCCGCCTGGCGCTGCAACAACTGCCGCGTAACTCGAATCCGACTCGCAAGCGTAACCGCTGCGCGATCACGGGTCGTCCGCGTGGCACATTCCGCAAGTTCGGACTCGCGCGCGGCAAAATTCGTGAAATCGCTTTCCGCGGCGAAATCCCCGGCCTGACCAAGGCGAGCTGGTAATAGGAGAAACATAAGATGAGCATGAGTGATCCTATCGCCGATATGCTGACTCGCATCCGCAATGCGCAGATGGTCGAGAAGGTTTCGGTGACGATGCCCTCCTCTAAAGGCAAGGTTGCGATTGCGCAGGTTTTGAAGGACGAAGGTTATATCGACGACTTCGCAGTGAAGGCTGAAGGCGCGAAGACGGAATTGAATATCGCGTTGAAGTACTACGCTGGCCGTCCGGTCATCGAGCGCCTCGAGCGCGTCTCGAAGCCTGGGCTGCGCGTGTACCGCGGTCGCAACGACATTCCGCAGGTCATGAATGGCCTGGGCGTTGCAGTCGTGTCGACGCCGAAGGGTGTGATGACCGACCGCAAGGCGCGGCAGACCGGCGTCGGTGGCGAAGTCATCTGCTACGTCGCTTAACGCCTAAGGAGAAGAAACATGTCTCGAGTAGGTAAAAGCCCAATTACGCTGCCGCAAGGCGCGGAAGTGGCGATCAGCGGCGACGTCATCACCGTGAAGGGTCCGCTCGGCACGATCTCGCAACCGGCTAACAAGCTGGTCGCGCTGACGAACGAAAACGGAACCCTGAAGCTGGCCCCGACGGACGAAAGCCGTGAAGCAAACGCGATGTCCGGCACGATGCGCGCCCTGGTGGCGAACATGGTGCAGGGCGTTACCAAGGGTTTCGAGCGCAAGCTGACGCTGGTTGGCGTCGGTTATCGTGCGCAAGCGCAAGGCGACAAGCTGAATCTGTCGCTGGGTTTCTCGCACCCCGTGGTGAACCATATGCCGGAAGGCGTCAAGGCTGAAACCCCGTCGCAGACCGAAATCGTGATCAAAGGGATCGACAAGCAGAAAGTCGGACAGACCGCAGCAGAAGTGCGCGGCTATCGTCCGCCGGAGCCGTACAAGGGCAAGGGCGTGCGCTATTCCGACGAGGTCGTGATCCTCAAAGAAACGAAGAAGAAGTAAGGGTACGCAATCATGGATAAGACTCAATCTCGCCTGTGCCGCGCTCGTCAGACGCGTATCAAGCTCGCTGAGCTGCAAGTTCCGCGTCTGGCCGTGCATCGCACGAATACGCATATCTACGCGCAAGTGTTCTCGGCATGCGGCACGAAGGTCGTGGCAAGCGCCTCGACGCTGGAAGCTGAAGTGCGCGCTGAACTGGCCGACAAGTCGGGCAAGGGCGGCAACGTCAATGCAGCGCCCCTGATCGGCAAGCGTATCGCCGAAAAGGCCAAGGCTGCCGGCATCGAATCCGTCGCCTTCGACCGCTCGGGTTTCCGCTACCACGGCCGCGTCAAGGCGCTGGCTGATGCGGCGCGTGAGGCCGGGCTCAAGTTCTAAGGGAAGAATTCGTCATGGCAAAGATGCAAGCGAAAGTTCAGGCTGACGAACGCGACGACGGCCTGTGCGAAAAGATGATTTCGGTCAACCGCGTGACCAAGGTTGTGAAGGGTGGCCGTATTCTCGGCTTCGCCGCACTGACCGTAGTTGGCGACGGTGATGGCCGCGTCGGCATGGGCAAGGGCAAGGCGAAGGAAGTTCCGGTTGCCGTTCAGAAGGCAATGGAACAAGCCCGCCGCAACATGTTCAAGGTGCCCCTGAAGAACGGCACGCTGCAACACGAAGTGCACGGCAAGCACGGCGCATCCGCAGTCCTCCTCGCTCCGGCGAAGGACGGTACCGGCGTGATCGCCGGCGGTCCGATGCGCGCAGTGTTCGACGTGATGGGCGTGCAAAACGTTGTGGCCAAGAGCCACGGTTCGACGAACTCGTACAACCTCGTGCGTGCGACGCTGGACGGCCTGCGCAAGCAGTCGACCCCGGCAGACATCGCGGCGAAGCGTGGTAAGTCCGTCGAAGACATTCTGGGCTAAGGTGGTCACCATGTCTGAAAAAACTGTCAAGGTTCAGCTCGTCAAGAGCCTGATCGGGACCCGCGAATCGCACCGCGCCACGGTGCGTGGTCTCGGCCTGCGTCGCCTGAACTCGGTCTCCGAGCTGCAGGACACGCCGGCAGTGCGCGGGATGATCAACAAGGTTTCGTACCTCGTCTTGTACCTCGTTAAGGTCATCGCCTAAGCGGCCGACCAAGCATCCAAGGAGTTGAACATGGAATTGAATAACCTGAAGCCTGCCGAAGGCGCGAAGCACGCAAAGCGTCGCGTCGGTCGCGGGATCGGTTCGGGCCTCGGCAAGACTGCTGGCCGCGGCCATAAGGGTCAGAAATCGCGTTCGGGCGGCTTCCACAAGGTCGGCTTCGAAGGCGGTCAGATGCCTCTGCAGCGTCGTCTGCCGAAGCGCGGCTTCACTTCGCTGACGAAGGAATTCGTCGGTGAAGTGAAGCTGAATGATCTGGAAAAGCTGCCGGTCGACGAAATCGATCTCCTGGCGCTGAAGCAAGCGGGTCTGGTCGGCGAGCTCATCAAGAGCGCGAAGATCATCAAGACCGGCGAGATCACGCGCAAGGTCACGGTGAAGGGTCTGTCGTCGGCAACGGCAGGCGCCCGTGCCGCAATCGAAGCCGCTGGCGGCTCGTTCGCCGAGTGAACTGGCTGATCGCCGTTACTAGCACTAGCATCGGAGAAGCTTCTTGGCTAACAGCCCTAGTCTCGCAAAACCCGGTCGAAGCTCGGCGAAATTCGGCGATCTGCGTAGGCGTGCAATCTTTTTGCTGCTTGCGCTGATCGTCTACCGCAGTGGTGCGCACATTCCGGTTCCCGGCATCGATCCGGATCAACTGGCCAAGCTGTTCCAAAGCCAGTCGGGCGGCATCCTGGGTATGTTCAACATGTTCTCGGGTGGCGCACTGTCCAGGTTCACGATCTTTGCGCTGGGCATCATGCCTTACATTTCGGCCTCGATTATCATGCAGTTGCTGTCGATCGCGTCACCGCAAATGGAGGCCTTGAAGAAGGAAGGGCAGGCGGGTCAACGGAAGATTACGCAGTACACGCGTATCTTCACGGTGGTTTTGGCTACTTTCCAGGCGTTCGGTATCGCTGTCGCGCTGGAAAACCAGCCGGCGCTGGTGCTGGACCCCGGCGTGGTGTTCCGTCTCACGACGGTCGTGACACTGGTGACGGGCACGATGTTCCTGATGTGGCTCGGTGAGCAGATCACGGAGCGTGGTCTCGGAAACGGCATCTCGATCATTATCTTCGGTGGTATCGCGGCGGGCTTCCCGAACGCAATCGGTGGTCTGTTCGAGTTGGTTCGCACCGGTTCGATGAGCATCATCTCGGCGATCATCATCGTCGTGCTAATCGCGGCGGTCACGTATCTGGTCGTGTTTATCGAACGCGGTCAGCGCAAGATCCTCGTGAACTACGCGAAGCGCCAGGTCGGTAACAAGATTTACGGCGGACAGTCGTCTCATTTGCCGCTCAAGCTGAATATGTCGGGTGTGATTCCGCCGATCTTCGCGTCGTCGATCATCCTCTTCCCGGCAACCATCCTGAACTGGTTCAGTTCGGGGTCGCGCACCGGCTGGTTCGCGAACATGTTGCACAACGTGGCCGAGGCCATCAAGCCCGGTCAACCTGTGTACGTGCTGCTGTATGCGTTGGCAATCGTTTTCTTCTGCTTCTTCTACACCGCACTGGTGTTCAACAGCCGGGAGACTGCCGACAACTTGAAGAAGAGCGGTGCATTCGTTCCGGGTATCCGTCCGGGCGATCAGACTGCACGGTATATCGACCGCATTCTCACGCGTCTGACGCTGGCCGGTGCGATATACATCGTATTCGTGTGCCTGCTGCCTGAGTTTTTGGTGTTGCGCTGGAACGTGCCGTTTTATTTTGGTGGAACGTCGCTGCTGATCATTGTCGTCGTCACGATGGACTTCATGGCTCAGGTTCAATCGTACGTGATGTCGCAACAATATGAGTCGCTGCTCAAGAAGGCTAACTTCAAGGGCGGCAACGTCCCGATGCGTTGATTTAGAACTATGGCCAAAGACGATGTAATCCAGATGCAGGGTGAGGTCATCGAAAACCTTCCCAATGCTACTTTCCGGGTGAAGTTGGAAAATGGCCATGTCGTTCTGGGGCATATTTCTGGCAAGATGCGGATGCACTACATCCGCATCTTGCCGGGTGACAAGGTTACGGTTGAACTGACGCCTTACGATCTGTCTCGTGCGCGGATCGTGTTCCGGGCGAAGTGATTTAGAAAAAAGGGTAATATCATGAAAGTGATAGCATCGGTCAAGCGCATTTGCCACAATTGCAAGATCATCAAGCGCAAGGGCGTTGTGCGCGTGATTTGCAGGTCTGATCCGCGCCACAAACAGCGTCAAGGCTGAACGGCCACGCTTTTGCTTGCGCTTTTGGTTTGAGGAAAAAACAATGGCTCGTATCGTAGGGGTTAACATCCCTAATCACCAGCATACCGAGATCGGCCTGACAGCAATTTTCGGCATCGGCCGCGCGCGTTCGCGCGGCATTTGCACCGCTGCTGGTGTGGAATTTTCGAAGAAGGTCAAGGACCTCACCGACGCAGACCTCGAAAAGCTGCGTGACGAAGTGGGCAAGTTCATCGTCGAAGGCGACCTGCG
The DNA here is from genome assembly GCA_001235855.1 of Candidatus Burkholderia brachyanthoides. Classification (GTDB taxonomy): domain Bacteria; phylum Pseudomonadota; class Gammaproteobacteria; order Burkholderiales; family Burkholderiaceae; genus Caballeronia; species Caballeronia brachyanthoides. Next base: position 13,730 of record LFJI01000004.1, on the reverse strand, counting down.
CCGTGAAGTGACGATGAACATCAAGCGCCTGATGGACTTGGGTTGCTACCGTGGCATGCGCCATCGCAAGGGTCTGCCGCTGCGTGGCCAGCGTACGCGTACGAATGCACGTACCCGCAAGGGTCCGCGTCGTACAGCGCAATCGCTGAAGAAGTAAGCGGAACTGACAGTTACAGGAAAACGTAATGGCTAAGGCTTCGAACAACTCCGCGGCGCAACGCGTTCGCAAGAAGGTCAAGAAGAACGTCGCCGAGGGCGTGGTTCACGTTCACGCCTCGTTCAACAACACCATTATCACGATCACCGACCGTCAAGGTAACGCGCTGGCATGGGCGACCTCTGGTGGTCAGGGCTTCAAGGGCTCGCGTAAGTCGACGCCGTTTGCAGCTCAGGTCGCTGCCGAATCGGCAGGCCGCGTGGCAATGGAATACGGCGTGAAGAACCTCGAAGTGCGGATCAAGGGCCCCGGTCCTGGCCGCGAATCGGCGGTGCGCGCGCTGCATGGTCTTGGTATCAAGATCACCGCGATTTCCGACGTGACGCCGGTCCCGCACAACGGCTGCTGTCCGCCGAAGCGCCGTCGTATCTAACTAAAGTACGCCGACGCTGCCGCATGTTTCCTGTCGATGCGAAAGTATCGGCGGGTTTCGTGCGTTATAGATTTAGTTTTGACTAAGCCCACCGTTCGGCCCAAAGGGCGCGAACTAGCGCAGACGGAAGTTTCCCTGAAGTTTGCGTGATCAATATTTAAGGATGCAAAGTGGCACGCTATACCGGTCCCAAAGCCAAGCTATCCCGCCGTGAAGGCACCGATCTGTTCCTGAAGAGCGCACACCGCTCGCTCGCCGACAAGTGCAAGCTCGACAGCAAGCCCGGCCAGCACGGCCGCACCTCGGGCACGCGTACGTCCGACTACGGCACCCAGTTGCGCGAAAAGCAGAAAGTGAAGCGTATCTACGGCGTTCTGGAGCATCAGTTCCGCCGTTACTTCGCCGAAGCCGACCGCCGCAAGGGCCCGACGGGTGAAAACCTGTTGCAGTTGCTCGAGTCGCGTCTCGACAACGTCGTGTATCGCATGGGCTTCGGCTCGACGCGTGCTGAAGCACGTCAGCTCGTGAGCCACAAGTCGATCCTCGTGAACGGCCAGATCGCGAACATCCCGTCGCTGCAAGTGAAGTCGGGCGACGTCGTCTCCGTGCGTGAGCAGTCGCGCAAGCAGGCGCGTATCGTCGAAGCGCTGTCGCTGGCCGAGCAAGGCGGCATGCCGAGCTGGGTTGCAGTCGATGCGAAGAAGTTCGAAGGCACGTTCAAGTCCATGCCGGAGCGCAGCGACATCGCTGGCGACATCAACGAAAGTCTGATCGTCGAATTGTATTCGCGTTAATCGCTCGGTAATCGGATTAGCAGCCGGGGCGGTGGTGCATTTGCCTGTGGCAAAAGTAGTACGACCTCGGCTGTTTATTTTCAGGTTGTTACCGGTCAGCCTTATCGGTGTAACGAGCCGAGGGTATTGAAAAGGAAAACCTATGCAAATCAGTTTGTTAAAGCCCAAGATCATTGCAGTTGAATCGCTTGGCGAAAGCCACGCGAAAGTGGTTATGGAGCCGTTCGAACGCGGCTATGGCCACACCTTGGGTAACGCGCTTCGGCGCGTGCTGCTGTCGTCGATGATCGGTTACGCACCGACCGAAGTGACGATCGCAGGCGTCGTGCACGAATACTCGACGCTCGATGGTGTGCAAGAGGATGTGGTCAACCTGCTGTTGAACCTTAAGGGTGTCGTCTTCAAGCTGCATAACCGTGACGAAGTCACGGTGACGCTGCGCAAGGAAGGCGAAGGCTTCGTCACGGCCGGTGATATCGATCTCGCGCATGACTGCGAGATTATCAACCCGGAACACGTGATCGCTCACCTGTCGAAGGGCGGCAAGCTTGACGTTCAGATCAAGGTCGAAAAGGGCTGCGGCTATGTGCCGGGCAATGTGCGTCGTTACGGCGAAGAGTCGGCCAAGATCATCGGCCGTATTGTGCTGGATGCGTCGTTCTCGCCGGTTCGCCGCGTGAGCTACGCTGTGGAAAGCGCGCGTGTCGAACAGCGTACCGACCTCGACAAGCTCGTGATGAACATCGAGACGAACGGCGTGATCTCGCCGGAAGAAGCGATCCGCCAGTCGGCTCGCATTCTGGTCGATCAACTGTCCGTGTTCGCCGCGCTGGAAGGCACCGAAGCTGCGGCGGAAGTGCCGTCGCGCGCACCGCAGATCGATCCGATCCTGCTGCGCCCGGTCGATGACCTCGAACTCACGGTTCGCTCGGCGAACTGCCTGAAGGCCGAGAACATCTACTACATCGGGGATCTGATCCAGCGTACGGAAAACGAACTGCTGAAGACTCCGAACCTGGGCCGTAAGTCGCTGAACGAAATCAAGGAAGTCCTGGCTTCGCGCGGTCTCACGCTCGGCATGAAGCTCGAAAACTGGCCGCCGCCTGGTCTCGACAAGTAATCGGGCTTAAAAGCGTTACTGGCAAAGACGCGGATTTTCCTTTAAAATCCGCGTCTTGCTTTTTTCTCCGACCGCCCCGTGCGTCTTTCCTTTTTAGGGACGTAATAGAAGATCTGGCTCTAAATTCGTTATAGGAAACTGAAAAATGCGTCACAAGCATGGTCTGCGGAAACTGAACCGCACGAGCAGTCATTGTCTGGCAATGCTCCGCAATATGTCGAATTCGCTCATCGAGCACGAAGTCATCAAGACGACGCTGCCGAAAGCCAAGGAACTGCGCAAGGTCGTCGAGCCCCTTATCACGCTGGGCAAGAAGCCGTCGCTCGCGAACCGTCGTCTGGCGTTCAATCGCCTGCGCGATCGTGATTCGGTCACCAAGCTGTTCGAAGTCCTCGGCCCGCGTTACGCTAACCGTCCGGGTGGCTACCTGAGCATCCTGAAGTCCGGTTTCCGCGTCGGCGACAACGCGCCGATGGCACTGCTCCAACTGATGGATCGCCCGGAAATCGAAGAAACCGAAGAAGAAGTGCAAGAAGCCGAGTAAATCGGTTAGCGGTTTCGCAAAAAAGGCCAAGCTATGCTTGGCCTTTTGCTTTTCCACGCCGATATCTGCACGCAGTGGAGAAACGGTACGCGAAAGCCGCCGATGCTACGATACGAGACTACGCTGCACGTCCCACCGGAGTCTCACGTGAACGTTCCCGTCGTCCTGATGCTGTCCACGCTGCCCGATACCTCGACGGCCGATGCACTCGCCCGGGCGGCGCTTAAAGCAAGGCTCGGGGCGTGCGTGACGAATCTCGGCGCGGTGGCGTCGCAGTATCACTGGAAGGGCGTGGTGGCTGGAGTCTTCGCAGGAAGTGCAACTGTTGTTCAAGACGAGCGTGGCGCGCAGCGACGAGTTGCAGCGCTTCGTGACCGCCCGGCATCCTTATGAAACACCCGAAATCCTCGTCTGGCAGGTCAATGCGTCGCCGGGCTATGGCCTGGGTCAATGCCAGAAACAAACGCAGCGTCCTTAAGCTTTCACGAATCATTGCGCGGCGCTTCTTTGTCGCATTCGTGCTGCTGGTTGCGATGACGGCGCTCACCCGCGTCACCCGCGCGGCCGACGATTTCCTCGATCCGTCCGTCGCGTTCAAATTCAGCGCGTCCGAGCAGCCGGGCGAAGTCGATGTCCGGTACAAGATCGCGGACGGCTATTACATGTATCGCGAGCGCTTCGCCTTTGCGGTGAAGAGCGGCGATGCGACGATCGGCGCGGCGCAATTGCCGGCCGGCAAGGCGCACTTCGATCAGACCTTCAATAAGGACGTCGAGACTTATCGTGGCGAACTGCTTATCCGGATTTCGGTGACGCAAGCGAAAGGGCAGTTCGAGATCGCCATCACGTCGCAGGGATGCGCGGATCAGGGCATCTGTTATCCACCAATGGAGAAAACGTATCGCGTGCGCGGGGACGCGCTTCAGCCGGCAGGCGCTAAACCGGCGGCCACGGCTCTTGTCTCGAATGACTCGTGGTTCGAGCGCGCGACTAGCGCCGGCTACGCGCAATCCATGCTCGAAGGCGGCGGTTTCTTTACCGTGGTCGGGCTGTACTTTCTCGCGGGCATGGTGCTGAGCCTCTTGCCCTGTTCCTATCCGATGATCCCCATCCTGTCCGCGATCATTGTCGGCGAGGGCGCGCGCGTGACGCGAGGACGTGGTTTCGCGCTGTCGCTGTCGTATGTCGTCGGCATGGCGCTCGTGTACACGGTGCTCGGCATCGCGGTGGCGCTGGTCGGCCAGAGCTTCGGCGCGTGGCTGCAGAATCCGTGGGTGCTGAGCGCATTCGGCGTGCTGCTGGCGGTGTTCGCGGTCGCGTTGATTTCCGGGGTCGATATCGCCCTGCCCGAGCGCTGGCAGAGCGGCGTGAACGAAGCGTCGCAGAAGCGCTCGGGCGGAAAGTTCGCCGCCGTTGCGGTAATGGGCGCACTGTCTGCGCTCGTCGTCGGCGCGTGTATGACCGCGCCGCTGTTCGCCGTGTTGGTGTTCATCGCGCATACGGGCAACGCCCTGCTCGGCGGCGTGGCTTTGTTCGCGATGGGCATCGGGCTCGGCGTGCCGCTGCTGATCATCGGGCTCGGCTCGGGTTCGGTGCTGCCGCGCGCGGGCGCGTGGATGGGCGGCGTGAAGGTGTTCTTCGGCGTCGTGCTGCTCGCGACTGCCGTGTGGATCGTCTGGCCGGTGCTCAGCGGCGTCGCGCAGATGCTGCTGGCGGCGCTTTGGCTGCTGATCGCTGCGGCATCGCTCGGGCTGTTCGCCCCCGGCGCGGGCGCCACGGGGAACGTCTGGAAGCGGCTCGGGCGCGGTCTCGGTGCTGCATTCGCCATCTGGGCGGCGACGCTGCTGGTTGGGCTGGCCGCGGGATCGACCGATCCGCTGCGTCCGCTCGCCGTGCTGACCGCGACGCAGGCGCAAGCTCCGACGTTCGCGCCGGTGCGCTCGTCGGCGGAACTGGATTCGGCGGTCAAGGCCGCCGCGCGTCCCGCGATGCTCGACTTCTACGCGGATTGGTGCGTCTCCTGCAAGGAGATGGAGAACCTGACGTTCTCGGACGCCCGCGTGCAGGCGCGTCTCGCGCAATTGAATCTGCTGCGCGCCGACGTCACCGCGAACAACACCGACGATCAGACTTTGCTCAAGCGTTTCAAGCTGTTCGGGCCGCCCGGCATCATTTTCTTCGATGCACAGGGCAACGAAGTGGCGCGCGTCGTGGGTTACGAATCGGCGGATACATTCCTGAAGAGACTCGACAAAGTCGGTCCGGTCCGTCAAACGGATAAAAAAGAAGGGCGATGCGCAATGCATCGCCCTTCGTACTTTCAAAGCCCGGAAACGCTTATTTCGACGCGCGCAGAATTCGCGCCGCGTCCAGCGCGAAGTACGTCAGCACGCCGTCTGCGCCCGCGCGCTTGAACGCTAGCAGCGCTTCCATCATCGTCTTGTCGTGATCGAGCCAGCCGTTTTGCGCGGCGGCCTTGATCATCGTGTATTCGCCGCTCACCTGATACGCATACGTGGGAAAGCTGAACTCGTCTTTCACGCGACGCACGATATCGAGATACGGCATGCCCGGCTTGACCATCACCATGTCCGCGCCCTCTTCGATATCCATGCGAACTTCGCGCATGGCTTCGTCGGTATTGGCCGGGTCCATCTGATACGTCATCTTGTTGCTCTTGCCCAGATTCGCGGCCGAGCCGACCGCGTCGCGGAACGGGCCGTAGAACGCCGACGCGTACTTCGCCGCGTACGCCATGATGCGCGTATGGATGTGATCGTCGCTCTCGAGCATCTCGCGGATCGCGCCGATGCGTCCGTCCATCATGTCCGACGGCGCGACGATATCCACGCCCGCTTCAGCCTGCACGCGCGCTTGTTCGACGAGGATTTCGCTAGTTTCGTCGTTCTTCACGTACCCTTCTTCGTCGAGCACGCCGTCCTGGCCGTGGCTCGTGTACGGATCGAGCGCGACGTCGGTGAGGACGCCGAGCATCGGGAAGTTCTTTTTCAGCTCACGCACGGCGCGCGGAATCAGGCCCGCGCGATTGGTCGCCTCGCTGCCGTCGGGTGTCTTCAGCGACGGCTCGATTGCCGGGAACAGAGACAGCACGGGCACGCCGAGTTCGACGCATTGCTCGGCGACTTTCATCTGCAGATCGACGGACGTGCGCTCGACGCCGGGCATCGACGGCACGGCTTGCCGCTGATTCGTCCCTTCGACGATGAACACCGGGTAGATGAGGTCGTTGGTGGTGAGGATGTTTTCGCGCATCAGACGGCGCGAGAAGTCGTCGCGGCGCATGCGGCGCGGACGATGGTGAGGATAGAAGCTCATTTTCTGACTCGCTTGGCGTGATCTTCAGGGGAGGCCGAAAACGTGTCCCGAAACGCCCGAACCCTTGCTGGATAAGCTATCGGAGGCGTCTGAAACCGTTTTGAGACAATGGTATATCATATCGATCGAGCAACGCGCTCTGCGCCGATCTCCCTGCTTCTCCTCCCTGAGCGGGTGCCTGTCGTTATTCGATTAGGTTGTTCGCCCGCCCGCCGTACTGCGGCGGGTTTTTTATGCGCACGGCCGGCTCGCGCGCGTTTTGAGCCACGTGATCAGACGCCAGCCGAGCAGCGCGATCACGTCGCGCCGTAAAGCTTCGGCAGCGCCAGATCGTGCTTGCCCGCCTTCATCCACCAGAAATGCAGGATTGCGAGCGCGGCGATCAGATAGATGGTCCGGTGCAGCGTCTGCCAGTGGCGGCCGAGCTTGCGCACCATCGCCTTCGGAGACGTGACGGCGAGCGGGATCAGCAGCACGAATGCGGCGAATCCCACTGTGATGATGACCGGCCGCTTGCCGATGTCCTTCAGCATCGCGGCGACATCGAACCATTTGTCGAACCAGATGTACGTCGTGAAATACAGCACGGCGAAGAAGAACGCATACAGGCCGATCATGCGCCGGAAGCGTGCGAGCGCCGTGACGCCGGTAATCTGCCGAACAGGCGTGATCGCCAGCTTGATGGACAGATAGACCAGCGTCCAGAGCCCGATCGAGCGCGTGATGAATTCGATCGGATTCGCGCCAAGGTCGCCGGTCACGCCCAGCAGCACGATGCGCGCAAGCGGATACAGCATCGCGATGAACATGGCGACTTTCACCGGCACGACCCAGCGCGGCCCCGACGCGACGCGCGCGCGTTTGATCTGAGAGGCGGACGACATCGCGCTAGAAATTTTTCTTCAGGCCCATGCCCGCGTACAGCGACGCGACCTGATCGCCGTAGCCGTTGAACATCAGCGTCTTACGCTTGGCCGTGAAGAATCCGTCCTCGCCGATACGTCGCTCCGTCGCCTGACTCCAGCGCGGATGATCGACATTCGGATTCACGTTCGAATAGAAGCCGTACTCCGTCGGCGCGTAAGTGTTCCAGCTAGTCGGCGGCTGCTTCTCGACGAAACGGATCTTCACCAGCGACTTCACGCTCTTGAAGCCGTATTTCCAGGGCACGACGACACGCACCGGCGCGCCGTTCTGGTTCGGCAGCACTTCGCCGTAGAGACCGACGGTCAGCAAAGTGAGCGGGTTCATCGCCTCGTCCATGCGCAGGCCTTCTTCGGAGGAATACGGCCAGTCGAGAATCGGCGTGGACAGGCCCGGCATCTGCGACGGATCGGCCAGGGTGATGAACTGCATGTACTTCGCGTTGCCGGTCGGCTCCGCACGCCTGATGAGTTCCGACAGCGACACGCCGATCCACGGAATCACCATCGACCAGCCTTCGACGTAGCGCAGCCGGTACACGCGCTCTTCGAGCGGCGCGAGCTTCAGCAGATCGTCGATGTCGTAGACCTTCGGGTTCTTGATCGCACCTTCCACCGACACCTTCCACGGACGCGGCCGCAAGCTGCCCGCATGCTCGACGGGATCGCCCTTGTCGGTGCCGAACTCGTAGAAATTGTTGTAGCTCGTGATGTCCTTGAACGGCGTTGGCTTGTCCTGCGCGACGTGCGACGTATTTCGCGTTGGTCGTCGCGGCGAGCTTCTTGCCCTTCGCATCGAGCGAGGTCAGCGTCGCGGGCGCGGCGTGATCTCGTGATTAGCGATGTCATCGCCGTACAGTGCGCGGTTACCTCTTATCCACATGGTCATTCCTCGATTACGCCCCATGAATGCTTATAAGGGACAACAGCAAATCGGATGCCCCTATTCCAGTCCGAGGCGAAAAAAAAACCGCCAGCGCGAAGCATGGTGGTTTCTTCTGGCGATGCCGGCAATCAGAGCTTGCCGTAGCTGTGCAGGCCGGACAGGAACATGTTCACGCCGAGGAAAGCGAACGTCGTGACAATCAGGCCGGTCAGCGCCCACCAGGCGGCGGCGGCACCGCGCACGCGCAGACCCTTCATCAGGCGCATATGCAGCCACGCCGCATAATTCAACCACACGATCAGCGCCCAGGTTTCCTTCGGGTCCCAGCTCCAGTAGCCGCCCCACGCTTCGGCCGCCCACAGTGCGCCGAGAATCGTCGCGATGGTGAAGAAGGCGAAGCCGACCGCGATCGACTTGTACATTACGTCGTCGAGCACTTCGAGCGACGGCAGGCGGTCGGCCATGAAGCCACGCTGCTTCGCGAGATACGCGACCGAGACCATCGCCGACAGCGCGAAGCTTCCATAGCCGATGAAGTTCGCCGGCACGTGGATCTTCATCCACCAGCTTTGCAGCGCGGGCACCAGCGGCTGAATTTGCTGCGCGTCACGCGCGATCGAATACCACATCAGGAAGCCGACGGCCGCGCTGATCACGAGCAGCACGAACGCGCCCATCGAACGCGTGGCGTAATGCTGTTCGTAGTAGAGATAGAATAGCGCGGTAATCAGGCAGAACAGTACGAACACTTCGTACAGGTTCGAGATGGGAATGTGTCCGACATCCGTGCCGATCAGATACGACTCGTACCAGCGTACCATCATGCCGGTGAAACCCATCAGCACGGCGGCCCATGTCATGCGCGAGCCGATTGAGCCGCCTGTCTGCGAACGCGAGATGAGACCGATCCAGTAGAACAGCGTCGCGAGCACGAAAAGCGAACTCATCCACAGGATCGCGGACTGGCTCGACAGGAAATATTTGAGGAAGAAATTGGTGTCGGCGCGCGCGAGATCGCCCTGATACAACTGGATCGAAAACAACGCCAACACTGCGATCAGCGCGATCAGCAAGCGTACCGGCTTCCAGCGCCAGCCGAGCACGACGAAGGTCGGCACCGCCGCGACCAGCACCGACATGTCGTATACGTCCATGTGCGCGTGATAGCGGTTCAGCGCGAAACCCGCGCCCGCGACCATTGCGAGGGCGAACAGCCAGTCGATCGGCGTCAGCGTGCGCAGAAACGGACGATCGTCGAACTCGGCGACATCGGGGGGACCGGATGCCGGCAGCCCCGTCTTGGCAGGTGCGTGGGAGGAGGTTTGTGTGAGGTCCATGATCTACCGTGTTGAAACTTCCGAGCTTTCGGCTTCGTATTGCGAGGACGCGCCGGTCGCGCTGGATGCGGGGGCGGCATCATCGGCTGGTTCGAGAGGCTTTGCGCCGAGTGCCGCCCCAATCTGGGTGCGCGTGCGCACGAATTCTTTCTCGAAATCGAAGGTGCGGCGCGCGGTGGACATCGCCATCAGCACGCTCGCACCGCCCTGCCTTGTATCTTTGAGCCAGAACCAGAGCCGGCGTTCGCGGACGTAGAACATCGAGAAAATGCCGATCACCAGCAGAAGGCTGCCAAGATACACCACTTTTTTACCTGGCGCGCGCGTCAGCTGGAAGACCGACGCCTGAATCTGCTTGAAGCTGTCCAGTTGCAGGAAGACGGGAGATCCGGACAGAAAGCTGTCGGAAAGCGCGTTGATGGACGCTTGTACGAATGCGATGTTCTTTTCGTCGAGCTTCGCGTCGGGCTGGCCGTTCTGCTCGCGGGAAATCTGCCAGACGTCCCACATCGCGCCTTCGAGTATGCGCATGAGCAGACCGGCGGCTTTTTCCTGCTCGCCCTTCGGCACCGATTTGTCGATGAACATCGCGATGCTCTGGAAGCCGCCGTTGATCTGCGGATTCTCGCCCGCGCCGAGTTTGTCCGCGCCCGCGAACAGGTTCAGAACACGATTCGCGCTTTCTTCCAGATGCTTCTGCAGATCCGCGTTTTCCTGCGGCACCGAACGCAGCGCGAAACGATGCGCGGCTTCAGCGCGCGTCGCGGGCGTTTCGAGCGCGGCGCGCAGGTTCATCCACTGCTTGATGGAGCTTTGATTGTCGGCGGGAATGCGCAGGTACCGGAACGGATCGTTCGGGCTGACGCGCATGCCGGCGAGGAACATTGGCTGACCGCCGACATCGACCGGCAGCATGTAGTTGCTGTATTCGCGCGCCTGCCCGTCCGAGCCGCGCACCTTGTACTGCACCGAGGGGCCGATATTGCGTAGATCGGTCGGTTTCGAGGTTTTCACGCCGCAGCCGAGACGCTCGTCGAACGCGTCGCGCAAGGTTTCCTTCTTGCTGACGCCGCGCGCATCCGGCATGCCGTTGCCATCGGTTATGTTCTCGACGTTGATCGCGCGGAAGTCCGTGAACTCGACGGTCTCGCCCTTCGAACCGACGATCTGCGGGCTGATCGGCGCGTTGCCGCCGATCGTGCCGTTGAACGGCACTGTCTTCGCGCTGCCGCCGGTCATCGGCCACGCGGTCATCTCGAGCTTCGAGCCGCCGTCCTGAAACGACGACTGGTAGATCGACACGCCATCGTACGTGAACGGCTTGTTCACCTCGACGCGCGCCGGAATGCGCGCGCCCGTCTTGTGATCGATCACGACGATATCGCTCGCGAACAGCTTCGGCATGCCGGTCGAGTAGTAATCGATGATGAACTTGTTGAGCTGAATGGAGAACGGCAGGTCCTGAATGATCGAGCCGTCCTGCTCGCTGAGGATCGCCGTGCCAACGTACTGGCCTTCCGGAACCCACGCATAGCCGCGAAAGGTCGGGTTCGATACCGACAGGCGATGCGCCGGCGGAATGTCGTTGATCATGGCATTGCTGTTGATCGGCGTCTTGTTGAACATCCACATCTGCAGCTTGATCGGCAGATTGCTGTCCAGGAGCCCGCCGATACAGATCACAACGATCGCCAGGTGCGCCGAGATATAGCCGAGCTTGGTTATCGCGCCGCGCTTGCCGGCGATCAGCGTTGCGCAGTTATCGGTCTGAGGCGTGGTGACGAAGCGGTAACCCATCTTCGTGCTGAGCCGCTCGAGCATCGCCACCGTCTTCGCACGGTCCGCGCCCACGACGAATTCGCCCTTGTGATGAAACGCGCGCAGGCTGCCTTCATGCACGCGATCCTTCCAGTTCTTCATGTCCGCGATCATCTTCGGGCCATTGCGCGCCACGCACAACGATACCGAAATGACGAGGAAGATCAGGATCAGCATGAACCACCACGCGCTGTACACGTTGTAGAGGCTCACACCGCGGAAGATGTCCGCCCAAAACGGGCCGAACTGATTGACGTAGTTGGGATACGGGTCGTCCTGCGTGAGCACCGTGCCGATGATGCTCGCAATCGCCAGCACGACCAGCAACGCGATGGCGAAGCGCATCGAACTGACGAGCGCCACGAAAGCGCGTATGGCGCGGCGGCTCGACTTCGACTGCATTCCCGATGTGGTGACGCTCATTCAAACTCCGGCTGAACAGCAAAAAAGGTGGAGACGTAAGCAACCCTGCGGCCGACGTCCCAACCTTTTCTTGTTTTTGCGCCGGCCTCTTCCGGACCGGCTTCCTAATATGGGCGGTTCCCTGCTTTCATGCCGGGAACCGCTGGACGCTGCGTGACGTACTTCAATGCAACCCGGCGATGTAATCCGCTACCGCTTTCATCTCCGCCTCGTTCAGACGCGAGGAGATCTGGTGCATCAGCTCGCTGTTGTTGCGTTGCCACGATGCGAAGGCGTTCAACTGCGCGACCGTATAGTCGCCCCACTGATACGACAGCCGCGGATACTGCACCGGAATGCCCATGCCCGTCGCGCCGTGACAGGCCGCGCAGGCCGGCACACCCTTGTCCGCGATGCCGCCCCGATAAATCTTCTGCCCGAGCGCGACGTCGTTCTTGTCGCGCGCGTAACCCTGCTTGGTCTTCTGCGACGCGAAGTACGCCGCGACGTTCATCATGTCCTGCTCGTTGAGCGCGCCCGCAATGCCCGCCATGATCGGATTGTTGCGCGCCGGCGCCTTCGCACCTGGCTGCGTCTTGTAATCCTTGAACTGCTTGACGATGTATTCCGCGTGCTGGCCCGCCAGTTTGGGAAACGACGCGCCGGCGCTGTTGCCGTCCGCGCCGTGACACGCCGCGCACACCTGAGTGGCGATGGCCTGACCTCGGGTCACGTCCGGCTTGGCCGGCTGCGTGGGCTCCGCCGCACTCACTGATACCGATACTGCCAGACCACTCAAACCCGCACCGAAAGCCACCACTGCTCGAAGCACCACCAGAGACCTGTACAGTCGGTTCATTCGCGTACCCTGTTTTTCGTCTTGTGAGAATGTGAGGTTCTGCAGAAAACGACGGCGACGGAGATGTCACCACAAGATACCCAAACGAAAGGGTCCGACGAAGGGCAATAAAGCGCCCCGAAAACTGTCTCGCTCCTTCCTTTATGGGTCAGTCTGCGGCTCTTTTCCGGCTTGCCCTATGCGGGTCTTTTAAAATCCATTATACTATACGATAATCTGTTACACGCAAACACAAACAAAGACGCCAGTCGGAGGATGCCCAGTATTTGCTGGGTTCTCAAGGCTTCAGTTTTCGCAGATCTTTCGATCGGCACGCCAAATGTCATTTCTGCTCCACCAATCCCGCTTTTTCACGACCGTCAATCACCTGCGCGATCTGCCGCCCACGCCGCAGCCCGAAATCGCCTTTGGCGGGCGCTCGAACGCGGGCAAATCGACGGCGATCAACATCCTCTGCAAGCAGAAACAGCTCGCCTTCGCGAGCAAGACGCCGGGCCGCACGCAGCACATCAATTATTTCGCCGTCGGGCCGAAGGACGATCCAGCGGGCTTTCTCGTCGATCTGCCGGGCTACGGTTACGCCGAAGTGCCCGGCGCGGCGAAGGAACATTGGCGGCGGCTGCTTTCCACGTATCTGCAAAGTCGCGTCCAGTTGCGCGGCATGATCCTGATGATGGATTCGCGCCGTCCGCTGACGGATCTGGATCGCATCATGATCGACTGGTTTGCGCCCACCGGTAAGCCGATCCAAGCGCTCCTCACCAAATGCGACAAATTGACGCGACAGGAAATGACCAACACCCTGCGCGCGACGAAGAAATCCTTCGCGGAGTACCGGGACGCGGGATATCGCGGTGAGTTGAGCGTGCAGTTGTTCTCGGCGCTGAAGCGCACCGGCATCGAAGAGGCGCACGAACTGATCGAAAGCTGGCTGATCCCCGAGGAAGCCGGCGAAATCGCGCCTGAAGGCAGCGCGGAATAAGCGCGTCGGATCTGCTCAACGCTCGCTCAGCGATTCTGGTGGCATACCCCTCCCCTTGAATATCAAAGGGGTCAGCCTGCTGATCAACCCCACGTTTTGGAAAACGTGGGGTTTAATGAGATGGTCACCTCCACCCAAC
>LFJI01000397.1 GCA_001235855.1 Candidatus Burkholderia brachyanthoides | reverse complement strand
ACCATTCGTCCGAAGTGTTACCCCTGTCCTGGAACAGGTGTTACCCATCTCTCCAATCTATACACTGTACGACTGCATGCTCGGCGACGAAACGCTATTCCAGCGCGCGGACGGCATCGAGATGGCATGGGCGGCGGTGGATCGCGTGCTGCATCCGGACCAGCCGCTCGAGGTGCATGGTTATGCGGCGGGGAGCGCGGGCCCGAAGGCAGCCGACGATCTGCCCGCGGCGGACGGCCGCGCCTGGCGTCCGCTGACGGATACGCACCCCGAGACCCAGAAGAAAGACTGAACGATTCGATCAAACCAAGGACGACAAGCGTGCACACAGACTCGAAAACCAAGCAGAAAACTCACGTCTCGGCCGAGACGCACGACGCGGTCAAGGCGGACCGCATCCTCGCCATCGACGTGGGCGGCACCGGGCTCAAGGCCGCCGTCATCTCCGGCACCGGCGAGATGCTAACCGAACGCGCGCGCGTGGATACCCCGCATCCGGCCAAACCGGAGATCGTCATCAAGACACTGATCGAACTGGTGAAGCCGCTGGTCGCGCAGCAACCGCCCTCGCATATCTCGATCGGCTTTCCCGGCGTAGTGCGCGACAGCGTCGTGCTGACCGCGCCGAATCTCGGCAACGCGTTCTGGAAGGGCGTGCCGCTCGCGCAGAAGATCTCGGAGAGCGTCGGCAACGTGCCCGCGCGCATGATCAACGACGCCGAGATGCAAGGGCTCGCGGCCATCGAAGGGCGCGGCATCGAACTGGTGCTGACGCTCGGCACTGGCGCGGGCACAGCGCTGTTCCGCGACGGCGAACTGATGCCGCATCTGGATCTGTCGCATCATCCGATCACCAAGGACAAGAACTACGACGAGTACATCGGCAACGGCGAAGGAGAAAATCGGCAAGAAGCGCTGGAACAAGCGCGTAGAGCGTGTGCTGGACGTGCTCGCGATCGTCGTAAACTTCGACAAGTTGTGGATCGGCGGCGGCAACTCGGCGCATCTCAAGTTCGATCTCTGCCGGATAACGTCGAGGTCGTGGACAACTCGAAGGGCATCGAGGGCGGCGCGCGTCTCTGGCATGCGCGCTCGGTGCGCGAGACGCGGCAGTTGCCGCACTTCAACCAGCGCGAGGGCTCGCATTGATGGACGAAACCTATGGTCTGCACAGCGAGACGGGCGACACCGGCGCCGCGCTCGCGAAGCTCGCGCAAGTGGAACTCGTCGTCTCCGATTGCGACGGCACTTTGCTCTACACGGACAAATCGCTCGGCGATCGCGCGGTCGCCGCAGTGATGAGCCTGCACGCGGCGGGCGTGCAATTCACGGTGGCGAGCAGTCGGCCGGGCAAGGGCATGCGCCACATCGTGAATCCGCTGAAGGTGACGATGCCGTACGCTTCGTACAACGGCGGCAGTCTCGTAATGCCGGGGGCGTGGGAAGTGCTGTCGTCGCACAAGCTGCCGCGCGACGTCGTGCAGACTTCGTTCGAAACGCTCGCCGCCAAAGGCGTCGACGCGTGGGTGTTCATCGACGACAACTGGTATCTGACTCATCCCGACGGCACGTACGTGCCGCTCGAAACGCGCACTGTCGGTTACGACGGAGTGCTGGTCAGGCGTTTCGACGACCTCGATCTGGATGCCGTGGACAAGATCGTCGGCTCGCATGCGGATACGGCGTTGATCGAACGCGTCGAAGGCGAACTGGAAAAGCAACTCGAAGGCCGCGGGCACGCCGCGCGTTCGCAGACCTATTATCTCGACGTCACGAATATCGAAGCGAACAAGGGCACCGCCGTGCGCGAACTGGCAAAGCGCGCGAACGTGCCGCTGGAGCGCATCGCCGTGCTCGGCGACATGGGCAACGACATGGCGATGTTCGAGGTCGCGGGGGTATCGATCGCGATGGGGCAGTCGGTCGAGAAAGTGCGGCGCGGTGCGACCCTGATGTCGTCCAGCAATGACGACGACGGCTTCGCGCTGGCGCTCGAAGCGCTGGTCAAGCTGCGCAATCGGCGTTGAAGCGGTAAGGAGAAGGGACGTCGACGCAGGCTGTATGAACCTGAACGAGGCATACGGCCGCGTCGAAGTTCAGATGATCCGCTGGAAGGGTTAGAGACGCGTGGGCCGCGGACCGGGCGCGCGCTGGGTGAATCGCTTGGTGACTACGAAAACTTTATCAACGACGACGCATCGGTGCACGCGCCGCACCGCCGCCCGAACGCTCATCCTTGTGACGGAAGTTGATGCGTCCCTTGGTCAGGTCATAGACGGACAGTTCCAGCGTTACGCGATCGCCCACCAGGATACGGATGTGATTCTTGCGCATGCGTCCCGAGGCATAGGCGCCCACGACGAAGCCATTGTCCAGCGTCACACGATAGCGGCTGTCGGGAAGCACTTCGTCAACGATGCCGTCGAGTTCGATGAGTTCTTCTTTCGCCATAGGGGCTCCTTGTAGTTGCTGTAATGGATAGCCTCGCCGAGGCATCGTTCCGTACGAAGCGCAAGGAAGACGCGAAGGCGTGACCGGGCGCGTATCGACCGACGAGCGCGCCACTGCTTTTCAGGCTCGAATTGAGCTTGATGGCCGCACACGGACGGGCGGAACGGACCACGAACGCGGAGTGTTTCGTGGTCTGGCACAGCCGGGACTGCGACATTGGCAAATACGCGTCTTGGGACTTGTTGAAAGGTTCGCGCAAGAAGGCCGACGTGCTGATTGAAGCATTGCTGCGTTGTATTACTGCGTGCGGTAATGCTTAATGCTGCCGCAGAGTGAACGTGTGTGTCGTTCGACTTGGTAAGCCTCAGTTGAGGCCGAAACCCCGTGTTTGCAAGGCTCGCACGTGAAAAACAAGCGTTTGCCCACGAGCACAACATATCCTTTATGGTTCGTGAATGCGCAAAAAAGTTCCCTTGCGATTCCGATCCCCGATAATTCTTGCCATTGCGCGCCGCGTGTTCCACACCGCAGCGTGGCACGCATTATAGCCCACCTGCCTTTCGAAAGCGTGTACAGGCCGGAGACATGGGTAACAGCACCGTGCTCGAGGATCACTCTCGCTTCGATCTGGCGCTCGATGCGTGTGGCAGC